>WLNV01000099.1 GCA_009699615.1 Actinomycetota bacterium | reverse complement strand
GGGCGTGATCGCAACTGGCCGCCGCGTGGCTTTCTCTCCGCTAGGCTTGCCGTATGGGAATGCTTGATGACGCGATCCGTGAGCATCTGGATCTAAAACGCCGGTCCGGCTCAGACCCGTCCGAGGTCGCGCAGCTCGAGACGGAGGCTCTTGGTGGCGGCAAGGCTGAAGAGTCCGCAACCGACTCCGAGCCCAGCGTCATCGAAGTCGAAGCCGACGAGGTTTCGGTTGACGACGCGCCGGAGGCTGACCCGGACCCCCCCGTCGTCGAGGAGACGATCGTGGAGGAGGTCGCGGAGCCGGAGCCTGAACCGAGCCAGCCAACCGAGCAGTTCAGTCCAGAAGAGGTTGAAGCGGCGCTGCGGCCCGACGCACCAGTGGCAGCCGAGCCTGACGACCAGCCAGAGCCAGAGCCGGAGCCCGCCCCGGAAGCTGAACCTGAACTCTCCGAGCCGGAGGCATCTCAGCAGAACGAAGCCCAGCCTGACGAGAGCGCAGCCGCCGCGCAAGCGCGCGACGAACTCGAAGAGACCCCCGACTTCCTTGAAGAGACACCAGAGCACGACCGTCTCTGGTTCGAACGCAAGCCGCCGCGCGACTTCGACTTCTAAGCCGCCGAGCTAGGGAACGCGGTTTGTCGTCATCGCCCGCTTGACGAGCTTCACACTGGCGCTGCGCGGCGTGCGAACGAGCGTCTTCGAGTTGAACGAGTAGAGCCCGAACTTCGGCGCGTAGCCGGAGACCCACTCAAAGTTGTCGGTCAGCGACCAGCCGATCCAGCCGATCACGTTCGCCTCCTTCGAGACGATCGAGGCGCGCATCTGGCGGAAGTGATCACGCAGGTAGGCGGGTCGCAGGCGATCCTTCGCATCGGCGATGCCACTCTCGGTGACGATCACCGGCAGCTTGTAGCTGCCCGCGGTCTTCAGCACCTGACGGAAACCGGCCGGGAAGATCTCTGAGCCGAAGTCGCTGCAGACGGTTGGGCATGGCGCAGCGGTTGGCGCACGCTGCCAGCGGTAGGTGGTTGCGGGAAGGAAATCGAGCACCGGGATCCGCGGCGTGATCGAGGCGCCAAGGCCGGTGGCGCGGCCACGGAAGTAGTAGTTGACGCCAACGAAGTCGGCGCGGCGCCCGTGAACAGCGTGCTCATCGGCCGAGATCACACCATCGGCGTTGGCGTCGAAGTCACCGCGAACTGCGGCCTCGAGGAATACCCGGTTGAAGAGATAGTCGGCGTGTTCGGTCGCCGCGACGTCAGCGGTGCTCGAGGGGTCGGTCGGCGTGAAGGCGATCATGCTCTGCACCAGACCAACCTTCGAACTTGGGTCAAGCTTCTTGACTACCTGGTAAGCGACCGAGTTGGCAGCCTCGAGGTTGCCGATCGCTGTGACGGCGGCTGTGAAGCTGTAAACGCCCGGCGGGAAGTTGCCGGATACGACGCCGGGAATGTTGACGAAGCCGTTGGTTGTCACAACCATCGGCTCGTTGATCGGCGCCCAGCGGTCGACGAGGTCGCCGAAGCGCCAAGCGGCCCAGGCCGAGTAGCGCTCGAACTCGGCGACGGTGGCGCTGTCAAGCCAGCCAGCTCGCTGCATCGGCGGCAGCTCGGCGTTCGGATCGCGGCCGGCCAACGCGGCGTGGACGGCGAGTGGATCGTGGATCCAGCCCGGCAAGGTGAAGTGATTGAGCGTCACGAACGGTGACATCTTGTTGGCGCGAATCGACTTCAGAATCGCGCGATAGCGGCTGACTGCCTTGGGATCGGCCTGGCGGTCCAGCGCGCGCAGCATTTCCGGACTCGTGGCCGCACCCGCGGGCAGGTTCGTCGGTTGCTTCGGGAAGAGTCGACTCCACTCAAGTCCCATCCGGAACAGATTGGCGCCCAGCCCACCGCGGGCAAGCTTGATGTCGTCGGTGTACTTCGACCAGAAGCCTGGGCCGTTCTCCGGCATCTCCCCGCTTACCGTGCCGCTGGCAATGTTGCCCTTGTCGTGGACCCAGGCCCACCAGTCGCTCGTCCGATCGGTATCGCGACCCTTGCCCATTTCGGACTGAAAACCGGCGATCGCTGTGCCCCAGAGGAAGCCTTTTGGCATCGCGCCACCGGTCGGCTGCTGCGCTGTGCCGACGGCTGGCAGCGCCAACAAGGCAACGACTACCACGGCGGTCGCGGCAATCCTCGCGGGCGAAAGAGGTCCCCAAGTAATCGTCATCAAAGCCAAATCTACTCGGACCAAGGTGGTCGCGGCGCCGGGTCGGAGCTGCGGGCTCTAAACTTCAAGGCTGAGGGGCCATAGCTCAGCTGGGAGAGCGCCGCCTTTGCAAGGCGGAGGTCGTCGGTTCGATCCCGACTGGCTCCACTTCGTAGCCGGTCAGCGAGAGTGGCGCGCTGACGACTGAGGTGGAATAGAATCCGAAGGATGCGCACTCGCCTCCTACTGGTAACTCTCACCGCAGCGATCGCTGCCGGATCGCTTAGCGCAGCCTCGGCAAGCGCCCAGACCCCGGCCGCGACGGTCTGGCTCTGCAAACCAGGGTTGGCTTCCAACCCCTGCACCAGCTCGGCAAAGACGACGCTGATCAAGCCGAATGGATCGAAGGTCGCCGAGCCGCTGAAAGCGCAGGCGAAGCAGCCGATCGACTGCTTCTACGTATACCCCACTGTCAGCCAGCAGATGACGGCCAACTCGAACCTTGAGATCACCGCTGCTGAAACCGGCGTTGCGATGGCGCAGGCATCACGCTTCAGCTCGAAGTGCCGCGTCTACGCCCCGATGTACCGCCAGCTCACTCTGGCGAGACTCTTCGGCAGCGCCACCGACACGGCAGATCCGGCCCTCGCCTACAACGACGTGAAGGCAGCCTGGAACGAATACCTCGCCAAGTACAACAAGGGCCGCGGCGTTGTACTCATTGGCCACTCGCAGGGCAGCTTCACGCTGACCCAGCTAATCGCGAGTGAGATCGACACGAAGGCCGCCGTGCGCAAGAAGATCGTCTCAGCCCTCTTGATCGGCGGCGGTGTGCTCGTTCCGAAGGGCAAAGATGTGGGTGGCAGCTTCAAGAAGATTCCGGCCTGCCGCAAGACCGACCAGACAGGCTGCGTTGTCGGCTACAACACGTTCTCGCAGCAGCCTCCAACCAACAGCATGTTCGGCCGCACCGCGCAGCCCGGCAAAGAGGTCCTCTGCGTCAACCCCGCTGGCCTGCGGCGCGGCACGACCGGCAAGGCGCAAGCGCTGATCCCGACCTCACAGCTTGCGTTCGGCGGCGCTCCGTTGGCTCCAACTCCATGGGTAGCGATGAATGACCTCTACACGACAAAGTGCGCCAGCGGCGGCGGCGCAAGTTGGCTGCAGGCCAATGACATCGGCAGCGCAAGCGACAAGCGCGTTCGCTTCGGCGCGCCGCTCGGCCAGACATGGGGCCTCCACATCGTTGACGTCAACATCGTGCTCGGCAACCTGCTGGAGCTCGTTGACCACCAGTCGGCAGCCTGGCGCAAGCTCTAATCCGGGCGCGAGGGCGCTTATCTGCGGTTTAGGACCGCCGCTATCCTCTCTGTACGATGATCTCTTTTATACGACGCTCATCAAGTAAGACTTTGATCGCTTTGAGTGGCGCGCTTGTTGCTCTCGTGGCGGTCGGTGCAGTGGTCGCCTCCGGCTCTGCAGGTGGTGCTGGGACACCTCCCGCGAAGCCGCTCGCGCAGGCCGTCGCCGACTCGTTCGCCGGGCCTCAGATCGAAGGCGTCAGCGCTCGCATCAACTTCACGAACAAGCTGCTGCCAACGGCAGGCTTCGGTGGTCAGGACCCATTGATGGGCGGTGGCAGCGGCCGCCTGTGGGCATCGAACAACGGCGACGTGCGGATCGAACTTCAGTCCGACGCTGGCGGCGGCGACGTTCAGGTAGTTGCCAGCGGCGACACGCTCTGGCTCTACCACGCAGCTTCGAACACGGTTTACAGGACGACGATGGCGCCCGAGAAGAAGGACAAGGCCGACAAGGGCGCGAAGATGCCGCCGACAGTTGCCGCAGTCAAGCGCGTGCTGCGTGAGCTCGGTAGCGACGCGACCGTCTCCGGCGCCGTGCCGGACAACGTTGCCGGTCAGCCTGCCTACAGCACGCGGATTCAGCCGAAGGCCAACGGTGGCCTGATCGGTGGCGCCGACGTAACTTGGGATGCCGCCAATGGCGCCCCCCTGCGCGTCGCAGTCTTCGCCCGCGGCCAGAACGACCCGGTACTCGCAATCGAGGCGACAGACGTCAGCTTCGGCGCCGTAGACCCGGCGGTATTCGAGGTAACGCCACCGGCCGACGCCAAGGTTGAAGAGCTGAGCCCAGCGGCTCAAAGCACGAAGCTTAAGAAGGGCAAGAAGCCTGCCCGCCCAATTACAGGACTGCGCGCAGCGCAGGCCGCAGCACCTTTCACCGTCTCCGCTCCCGCCAAGCTTGCTGGGCAGAAGCGCACCAGCGTGATGCTCGTCGGTCGCGGCGCAAAGAAGAGCGTTGTCGTTAGCTACGGCAAGGGCCTCGGCGGCATCACTGTGATGGAAAGCGTCGCTACAAAGGCTGACGCACCAGCAGCTACGGCCACATCGAAGAAGGCCGAGCGCGACTCAATTCAGATTCCAACGGCGAAGATCGGTTCCGCGCAGGGAATGGCGCTCGGCACGCCGCTCGGATCGGTCGTCAGCTTCACGCGCGACGGCGTCCGCTACGTCGTGATCGGGTCGGTAACACAGCAGGACGCTCTCACCGCCGCCCGCGGGCTCTAACCAAGTGAGCAGCGAGGCCCCGGTTGCGCTCCGTGGCCTGACCAAGAAATACGGCCGCATTAAGGCCGTTGATGACGTTTCGCTGACCGTCAACGAAGGCGATGTCTTCGGTTACCTCGGCCCCAACGGAGCCGGCAAGACGACGTCGCTGCGAATGATGCTCGGCCTGATCACGCCAACAGCCGGAGAGGCTCGCGTCTTCGGCCAAGACCCGCAGAAGTCGGTCAAGGCGCTTGCCGACGTCGCCGGGTTTGTTGAAGCGCCGCGCTTCTACCCCTACCTCGACGGAATGACCAACTTACGCCTCGTCGCCGCGCTCGACGGCAACGACGCGAAGACGCGAATCGCTGAAGCGCTTGACGTAGTTGAGCTGAGCGACCGTGCCAGAGACAAGGTCGGCGGTTACTCGCATGGCATGCGTCAGCGTCTCGGAATCGCAGCGGCGCTGATCCGAAAGCCGAAACTGCTGTTGCTCGACGAACCGGCAACCGGCCTCGACCCCGCCGGAATGCGCGACATGCGGGCCCTGATTTCAAGGCTCTCGGCCGAGGGAATGACGGTGATGCTCTCGAGCCACCTACTGGCCGAGGTCGAAGAACTCTGTAACCGCGTTGCAATCGTTCGTCGAGGCCGAATCGTCTACGAAGGCGAGCTCGATGAGCTGCGGGCGGCTGCTGGGATGACGATTCGCCTGCGTACCTCCGACGACGAGGTAGCCCTGCGCGTGCTCGCCGACCGCCGCGGAATCACGGAAGTCGTCCGCCGCGGTGCGGCACCGATCCAGTTCCGCGCAGCCGATGAAGCCGCAATTGGCGAGCTCTCGCGCGCGCTGGCAGATTCCGGCGCGCTGATTCTTGAGCTGGCGCCGAGCGCCGCCACACTCGAGGACCTCTTCTTCGAACTGACCGAAGGCGAAGGCGACGCTGACGCGGAAGCGAAGCGGCTCGACGAGGTTGCCGATCTGACCGGGGGGCCCGAGTGAGCCGCCCTGGAACATTCACCGTCTACCGCTGGGAGCTACGCAAGCTGCGCGCCCAGAAGCGGACCTACTTGGGGCTCGGCGCCGCCGTTCTCGTGCCGGTCGTCTTCTCGGTTGCGGTCGCTATCCAACCGGGCGAGCCGGCCGACGTGCCGTTCGGCCGTTACATCAACGACACCGGGCTGGCCTTCCCGCTCGTCACGTTGCTGTTCGGCGCAATCTGGTTCTACCCGCTGATCGCAGCGCTCGTATCGGGCGACATCGTCGCAAACGAGGACAACAACGGCACGCTGAAGACGATCCTCACGCGCTCGGTCGAACGCAGCCAGATCTTCTTTGGCAAAGTGCTG
>WLNV01000098.1 GCA_009699615.1 Actinomycetota bacterium | reverse complement strand
GTCAGCGGCTTCAGCCCGACTGTGACGAGACCAATCAGCAGCAACGGAGTCGTGACGATCCAGTCGATGTAGCGTGCGAAGTAGACGAGCTTGGCCGAGATCTCACCTCCAATACCCAGCGGCGTTAGCGCCAGCGTTGCTTTGGAGACGATGATGTCGCCCTGTCCCTGCGCCATGAGCAAGTAGAGGCAGGCTGCGATCGCGCAGACGAAGAAGCTGGTCACGCGGTGGTGGCTCTCCTTCATGCCGCGGCCGACTACTTGAATAGCTAGCGCTCCGAGCGCCATCCCTGCTGTACCGATCAAGAGCCAAGTGTGCTGGCTCGAAGTCATCATGATCTCCATCGGATATTCCTCCTGATTGCGTAACGGACGGTCTTCTCTAGACGCCAAGCGACATTCGCAGAAGCGGCATGCCTCTAATACGGAGCAACTGTGGATTTCGACTCATTGAGCCGTCTTCCTTGCGCTATATCCCGATCGAGAAGACAGAAGCGCCGACGCTGACCGTGACGCAGGCGGGCCGCCACATTCAGCGTGGCGACCCGCCCGGGTCCTTCGTCATCGTTGGAGCTGTAGCTACTAGTAGCCGAGCTCCGCCATCACCTTCGACAGCTTGCCGACCTTGCCGCGAAAACAACCGACCGAGTACGGGTATTCGTTGTTGACGTGGTAGTGGTACATGTACTTCTGCTTGCCGTCCCACTTAATCCAGCCGGTGTGGCCGTGGCAGACGTCTAGCTGAGCGTTGGTGATCACCTTTTGAGTGGAGCCGGTTACCGCGCTACCGCGCTTACCCTCGCTGTACGGTCCGTAGATTCCGAAGCCGTCCGCCGCGTAGGCGTATAGAGGCGATGGCTCGCCATCCTTCCCCTGGTAGGGGAGGCACTTCCACGAGTAGCCGTGGTAGTGGTACTGGGTGGCGTATGGATGGCCCCAGCACCTGTCGTACGGCAGCGCCGCGCTTGGGCTGACGGCAGTGAAGTCAGAATCGACTGCGATCTCGGTGTGCATAGCGCTGCCGGTCTGCGGGGAAATGCCGATAGCTAGCGACCCTATGCAAGTCGGCTTTGACTGGACCTTCGGGTTCCGCGGCACAGTCAGCGACATGTCGTACGGCTTGACTGGAATCTCGGCAGCGTTCGCGTAACCCTGAACCGGAAGCACAGAGTAGTACGCGTAGGCCGCGCTATCCGAAGGGACTGGGTACTCGCCGATTGCGTGATTCGGGATTCCGTTGCCCTTGAGGATTCGGGTAGTCGCGGTCTTGCGGATCGAGAAGTTGTGCTTCATCTTCACCGAGCCAGGCACCTTCACAGCTTCAGCTCCAGCGACACTGACAGTTTTCCCTGAGACCCAAGGAGTGGCAGGGTTTTTCAGCGTCATTGGGAACGAAATACCCATGATCGTGCGCGGGCAAAAGTACGTCGTGTTTTTTGCGGGGGCACCAATGCTCGTACCGGTGAGCGGCGTCGCCATGGTCGTCGGCGCGAAGTGCGCTTCAGCTGATGGCAGGACCGCCAGCCCCGCGACAGCTGCGGCAGCAGCAGCAATTGCAAAGCTCTTCGAAATCATCCTCAAAACCTCCATAAGCGTGTCGAGCAACGAACGCCGAGCCTCAGCGCCCGATCAGCAGATCAACAAATACTTGTAGTTTTTATCAAAGGCGAAGAATAGCAACGCGCTGCACTCTTCGCGCAGGCTGTTTACAACCTTCGCCGGACTGCGTTTGATGAGGCTTAAGTGGCTGGATGCTTCCGCGGACTGCACGGCGTTTCGCGTTGGTAGGGTCGGCAGGTGGCTGAACCTCTGACATTGGATCTGCTCACGGGCGAGTGGTCAATCGCACGCTTGCATGCCGCCGAGCCGGTACCCGATTGGGCTTGGTCCGAGATCTTCTCGTCGGTTTCACGGACCAGCGACGAGCTTTCGATCATTGCGCCCAGCCAGCAGGTTCCAAGCAACGTGAAATCTGAGGGCGGCTTCCGCGTCCTAGCCGTCCGCGGCCCGCTCGCCTTCGACGCTAAGGGGATCCTTGCTGACCTGGCGGGCGCGATCGCCGCAGCCGACGTGTCGCTACTGGCGCTCTCAACATTTGACACTGACATTTTGCTCGTCCGCCAGCAGGATCTGGTGGATACCGCGGCTGCGCTCGAGTCGCGCGGTCACGATGTGGCCGCAGAAACCACTTAGGCCGCGGCGCGGAACTAGCCGCGGGCTGGACCCTTCGGTATCGTCGTTTCCCTGATCCACGATGCCCCGAGCTCCCGTCAAACCAAGCCGCCAGACTGCCCACCTCGCTCGCCGGCGCGCCGAGCTGATCGCGTCGGCACAGCACACGGTCGCTGAGAGCGGACCCGAGGCATCGATCGAGCACTTTGCGGCAGAGGCCGGTGTTTCGATTGCGACTCTCTACAAGCACTTTGGATCGAAAGACGGGCTGCTCGCTGCCGCGGTCATTGACGGGCAGCATCGCTGGGAGGAGTGGATGTCGGCGACTGTTTCAGTCATACCCAGCGAGATCGAGCAGTTTGTCGCCGCCGGCCGCTTGGCGCTGCGCGGCCACGAGCTCCAGCCCGAGCTCTCGCACATGGGGGCGAGTATTTTGCGAACCGTGCGGATCGACTTGGGCACCCTAGTTTCGGAGATGAGCGTAAGGATCGAGCGGCTCGTCGCGGAGGGGATTGTTCGGAGCGATCAGACCGATCTGCGGATGCGCCTCTACCTGGCCTGCCTCATCAACGAGTTCGTGCGGCAAGCCTCCCTGCCGAAACCAACGCCCGACGAGGCGGATGCTGTGGTTGAGCTTGCGCTCGCTTTACTTGGCCTTACCCCAGCGCGCGCAAAGAAGCTGGTTCGGGCGCCGCTGCCGCCGCTCGGCGCGGTTCCGCAGTAATCGTCTGTGCCCTGCCTAGACCAATCAAACCACAGCTGCCCGTGCCCTCAAAAACGCAGCGCCGCGCTGTCGATCGACGACGTTGCGGGTTGAGAGCGCGAGCAGCGAAACGTCGGCGGCGACGATCACATCGCGACCCTACCAACGAGGAACGGCGGTCGCTCCGGTTCAGCCCGCGGAGGCCTTTGACCAGCGAACAATTTCGCCGCTGCCCGTGATGACGCTGCCGTCATCGAGGACGAGGATCGGCACATTCTCCTGCCCGCTCAGCTCACGGACAGTGGCGCGCTTCCCTTTCCGAGTCCAAGGCAAGAGGCGGTAACCGTCGACAACCTCGACGTCGAAGCTCTTGCCGGCCTTAAGCAGAGCGGCGCCTGCCCTGCCACACGGGTGCCCGAGTGCTCCGTACCGGTCACGCTGACCGCAGGTGTAGAGGAGAAGAGCGATTACAGAAGTGTAGGCGCGAGCCATCGGCGCGAAGGCAGCAGAAAACCGCCAGGACCGGTGCCGGCATCGACTTGAAGAATCCTTCAAGTGCTAGATTATGCAACCTATGGGAACCCCTCTATACGAAGCAAAAGCTGAGCTATTTCGCACGATGGGACACCCGGTTCGAGTGCGCGTGCTGGAGCTGCTGCAGGAGAGGCCGCGCGCCGTCCACGAGCTCCTCAGCGAGATCGACGTCGAAGCGTCGAACCTTTCGCAGCAACTCGCAATCCTGCGCCGCGCCGGGCTGGTGGCATCAACTCGCGAGGGGGCGACGGTGCGCTACACGCTCGCAACCGCCGACGTCTCTGACGTGATGTCAGCAGCGCGCAGGATCCTCACCGACCTTCTTACAGAGCGGCAAGAGCTGCTCACCGAGCTGCGCGCCGCTGAGTCAGCCTGATGAAGCCGAACGATCTGCTCGCGCGGATCGGCGCACTACTACCTGGCCGCGCCGATCTGGCCGACGTGCGCCGCTCGCCGGGCCGCGACCTGGTCGCCGGGATCACGGTTGCGATCGTCGCGCTGCCGTTAGCACTGGCGTTCGGCGTCGCGTCCGGGCTGGGGGCAGAGGCTGGCTTGGCGACAGCGATCGTCGCGGGCATCGTTGCCGCCGTCTTCGGCGGCTCCAACCTGCAGGTTTCAGGACCGACAGGTGCGATGACGGTCGTGCTACTACCGGTCGTCGCGCGCTTCGGCACGCAGGGTGTGCTGATGGTCGGTGCAATGGCCGGGTTGATCCTCGTGATCTTCGCGATCGCGCGCTTTGGCCGTTACGTGGCCTACCTCCCAATTCCGGTCGTCGAAGGCTTCACGGCCGGCATCGCCGTCGTGATCGCGCTCCAACAGGTGCCGGCAGCGCTAGGGGTCAGCGGAGCCAGCGGCGACAAGGTCTGGCTGATCGCGGCCGACGCGGTTGGCAAGTTTGTCGGCAACCCTTCTGTCACTTCGATCGCAATCGCGCTCGGCGTCGCCGCAGTAATGCTGATCGGTGCACGCTTGCGGCCGGGGCTGCCCTTCTCACTGCTCGGAATTGCCGGCGCGACGGTTCTCGTTCAGATCTTCTCGCTCAACGTCAAACTGCTCGGCGCGATCCCGAGCGGCCTCCCCGCACCGTCGCTCGACTTCATCAACGTCTCGGCCTTCGGCGCGATGCTGCCATCGGCGCTCGCGATCGCAGCGCTTGCTGCACTTGAGAGCCTTCTTTCGGCGACCGTTGCCGACGCGATGAGCGTTAACCACAAGACCGACCCCGACCGTGAGCTATTCGGCCAAGGGCTCGCAAACCTCGCGGTCCCGCTCTTCGGTGGCGTGCCGGCGACCGGCGCGATCGCGCGAACGGCTGTCAACGTCCGCGCCGGCGCCTCGTCAAGAATGTCGGCCGTTGTCCACAGTCTCGTGCTGGCAGCAATCGTCTACAGCGCCAGCGGCCTCGTCGGGCTGATCCCACTTGCCGCTCTCGCCGGGGTGCTATTCGCGACCGCTATTCAGATGGTCGAAAGTGCCTCGCTGCTGGCGCTGGCGCGATCCACACGCGGCGATGCGATCGTCCTCGCGCTGACCTTCACGGTCACCGTCGCGGTCGATCTCGTGACCGCGGTAGCTGTTGGCGTCGGGGTCGCCGTGGTTCTAGCGCTGCGCGCCGTTACCGCCTCGGCGCGACTCGATGAGGTGCCGATCGACATCGGCGACCACTCAGCCGAGGAGCACGCACTATTCGAGGAGCACATCGTTGCCTACCGGCTCGACGGCCCGCTCGTCTTCGCGGCCGCCCATCGTTTCCTGCTCGAGCTGACCGATGTTGCGCAGGTGCGCGTCGTGATCCTGCGAATGTCACGCGTCTCAACGATCGACGCCACCGGTGCTCGAGTGCTTGGCGACGCAATCACGCACCTGGAGCGGCGTGGCATCGTCGTGATCCTCTCGGGTCTGCGGGCCGACCAGGAGGAGGTGCTCGCTGAGGCCGGGGGCACCGGTCGCCTGCGCGCCGAGGGCCTGCTCTTCCCGACCACACCAGCGGCAATCGAGTACGCCCGCAAGATCGTCAACGACCGTGAGCCGGCCTCGGTGGCTCCGGCAGCCGGGGCTTAGCGCTCCAGTTTCAGCCAGTCCTCGCCGCTGGTACTCTCCGCCGATGAACCGAGGTAGACGGACCACCAGCCGATTCGCAGTCATCTCACTCACGACTACCGCCGCCGCGATCGCGTGCCTTGCAGTCGTTCCGGGCGCGGGCGCTCACGGCACGCTCAACCTCTACGGCAAAGACGCGATCGCCAACAAGACCGGGACGCTTACGCTGACGATCCCGCACGGCTGTTTGCCCGAAGGTGCCCCAACCACCAAGATGATCATGCAGCTCGGCAGCGCCTGGCAAGCCGCGAAGCCGGCATCAGTTGCGGGCTGGAAATCAAGTGTGAAGCGCGCTACCAACGGGCAGCGAACGCTGACATGGATCGCAACCGGCAGCGGGCTGCCAAACGCTGAGTCCGGTGACTTCCCGATCACGGTTCGCTGGCCAAAAAAAGCTGGCACGTACAACACGCCAACCGCCCAGTACTGCGGGTCACAGCTGATGGACTGGAAAGACCCCTTCAACGCCGCAGCCGATGGCGACCTCTCATACCCGGCCACCTACCCAGTGCCCCGCGTCCGGGTTCTTGCCTCGGCAGCGCGCACGCCAACCGCAGTGACCGGTTCATCGCCGATCAGCCTCTGCCCGCTCGATCGAGCGCCGCGGCAGCCAAGACGCAGCTAAGCAGAGCGCCCTAGCATCTATTTAGTG
>WLNV01000097.1 GCA_009699615.1 Actinomycetota bacterium | reverse complement strand
GGCGCATCGACGCCGGTGACGCGACCGACCGGCGCGTCGAGGTCGTCGAAGCCTTGCTCCTGAATCAGCGCTGCGAGGTTGGCGCCGACGCCGCCGTGCGGCCAGCCTTCTTCGACGATCACGCAGCGGTTGGTCTTGGCGACAGATTCAAGAATCGTGTCTAGATCGAGCGGGCGCAACGTGCGCGGATCAATCACCTCAGCTTCAATTCCATGGTCGGCCGCGAGCTGCTCGGCGGCACGCTCGGCCGTTTGCGCCATTCTTGAGATGCCGATGATTGTCACGTCGCTGCCTTCGCGGCGGATCGCCGCGAGGCCGAACGGAACCGTGAAGTCAGGATCGTCCGGAACTTCGCCACGCTGACCGTAAAGAGTTTCGTGTTCGATGAAGATCACCGGATTATCGTCGCGGATCGCCGTCTTGAGAAGACCCTTTGCGTCGGCCGCGGTGCTCGGTACGGCAACCAGCAGCCCCGGCACGTGGAGGTAGAGCGCCTCAAAGCTGTGCGAGTGCGTTGGTCCGAGCTGGTGGCCCGCGCCTTGCGGCATCCGCACGACTAGCGGCACGCTGACCTGGCCGCCGAACATGTAGCGCACGTGGGCAGCGTGGTTGATGATCTGGTCGAGCGCGAGCAACGAGAAGTTGATCGTCATCAGTTCGATCACTGGCCGCAGCCCCGTCATCGCCGATCCGACGCCGAGGCCGACGATTGTGTTCTCCGAAATTGGCGTGTCACGGATCCGCTTCTCACCGAAGCGATCCATCAACCCTTCAGTCACCTTGAAGGCGCCGCCGAAGACGCTGATGTCCTGCCCCATCAGGAAGACGTTGGGGTCACGCTCGAGCTCTTCGGCGAGCGCTTGGTTCAATGCTTCGCGGTAGCGCATTTCGGCCATTAGGAAAGGTCCTCGCCCTTCTGGACGCCGGCGCCGCGGTGGTCGGCCAAGTACCAGCCTCGAACCTGATCGCTGAGTACATAGACATCGTCGTAGAGCGAGCTTGGTTCCGGTTCCGGTGAGGCGTCGGCGAAGGCGACGGCGGCATCGACGGTCTCGATCGCGGCATGGTCGATTGCTTCGCGCTGCTCGTCGTTCAAGACGCCCTCTGCGACGAGCCGGTCGCCGAAGGTTACGAGCGGGTCGCGCTTGCTCCACTCCAGTACCTCTTCCTCTGTGCGGTAATCCTCAGGGTCGGCGATCGAGTGGCCACGGAAGCGGTAGTTGAGCGCCTCGACGAGCACCGGCTGGCGCTCCTCGCGAGCGATTCTGATCGCCTCGCTCGTGACCGCCCAAGTGTCGATCACATCCATTCCGTCGCACTCCATACCGGGCACACCGAAGCCCTCGCCTTTGATCTGAAGGTTCGTCTGCGCCGAGTGGCGCTCGAGCGAAGTGCCCATTCCAAATTGGTTGTTGGTGACCATGAAGACGACCGGCAGGCTCCAGAGCGCCGCGAGGTTGAGTGTCTCGCCGAAGGTGCCTTGATTGCTCGCGCCATCGCCGAACTGGCAGAGCGTTGCGTCGTCACTGCCGAGATAGTCGCTGGTCAGGCCAAAGCCTGCCGCCAGCGGCAGGTTGCCACCGACGATTCCGAAGCCGCCCATAAAACGTCGTTCAAGATCGAACATGTGCATCGAGCCGCCGCGCCCTCGGCAGAGGCCATCGACGCGGCCGAACAGTTCGGCCATCACACGCCCCGGCTCGCTGCCGCGTGCCAGCGCCTGGCCGTGTGAGCGGTAGGTGGCGATCATGTAGTCGGTCGGCCGCAGAGCTGCGACGGCGCCGACGATCGTTGCCTCCTCACCGATTGCGAGGTGGAGGAAGCCTCCGACCTTGGCGCGCGTGTACTGCTCACCGGCCCGCTCCTCGAAACGGCGGATCAGCGTCATCGACCTCAGCCAGTCGATCGACATCTCCGACGGCGGCAGCGCGTGTTCAGTCATCGGTCACAACCCTAGTAGTCATCTTCGCTCTCAACCGCGCTCCATCGTGCGATGAACTCTTCGCTCTCGAGCCGCTGCAGGTCGTCGCGCAGCGCCGCTTCCATGCGGCCGGTCGCGCGGCCTGGAACATCCCAGAACAGGACTACTTCGAGGTCGTCGACCGAGACGACTTCGATGTGATCGAAGCGGTCGGCCGCCGCGAGTCGCCCGGGAGCGAGGCCGGTGCGGGTGACGATCACGTCGTAATCGCGGAAGGCTGTCATTGGGCTGGCACCTGGTCGCTCAGTGCAACGGCCGCCGCTTCGAGCTGATCGTCGCCGTGGAAGAGCTGATCGGGCCGGCCCTCGGAGCCAGGCAGCCAGACGGCGGGCACGTCGCGCACGCCGCGCTCCAGCGCAAGCGCCGTCGCGGCCTCGAGCCCGCCCAGCACAGTGCGCAACTCGCAGCCTTTGAGCAGCGCGGCGGGGTGCATCTCGCAGGCCGAACCGGCGATCACGATGTTGTCGGCGTTGTCGAGCGCTCGGCCACCGGCGTAGGCCTGGCGGAATGCAGCCAGCACGAACGGGACCGTGCGGCCGATCTGCTTCGCGTAGGTCGCCGCCAGCATCGCCTGTTCGCTGTCAAAGGGGAAAGGGGATGGCCAGCGCGGCGCTTGCAGTGAGCGCTGCTCGGCCAGCGCGTCAACCAGCGCTCGCTCTTCGCCGGCATCACTGAGCACTGGCAGCGCCGAGCCGCGGATCGGAATCCACTCTGCCGCCACCGGCAGCAAAGTCATGATCCGCTCGGCCGAGAGATAAGACTCGGGGCTGGCCAGGTCGAAGTAGAAGGCCGGCTGCTGCTCCATCTGCGCCTAGCCGTGGATCAGCCAGCCGTCGGCGGCGCGGGCCGCTTCAAGCACTGCTTCGCTCATCGTTGGATGGCCGTGAATAAATCGCGCTACCTCCGGGTAGCCGCCTTCGAGCAGCTTCGCGTTGACGAGTTCTTGGATCAGCTCGGTTGCCTTCGCTCCAACAATGTGGGCGCCGAGCAGTTCGCCGTACTTCTTATCGCCAACAATTTTGACGAGCCCGCCGCGGTCGCCGTAGAGCGTGCCTGCCCCGACGGCGCCGTAAGGAACCTTGCCGACGGTTACGTCAAAGCCTTGCTCCCTGGCCTGCTCTTCGGTCAAGCCGAAGCTGGCGACGTTCGGCGTGCAGAAGGTTGCCCGCGGGATGTCGATGTAATCGAGCGGAGTTGGGTTCTCGCCGGAGATCGTCTCGGCGGCGATGATCCCCTCCTCACTCGCCTTGTGCGCGAGCGCCGGGCCGTGGACTAGGTCGCCGATCGCGTAGATGCCTTCAATGCTGGTTCGCAGCTGGCCGTCAACTGCGATCAGGCCGTGCTCGTCGAGTTCCAGACCGGCGGCGCCGAGCCCGAGCGCTTCAACGTCGGCGCCACGGCCGGCCGCGATGACGAGCCAGTCGGCTTCGCCCTTCTCGTCGCCGTAGCTGTATGTGGCGGAGTTCTCTCCGGCTTTGATGTCGCCGATCAGGGTTGACGTGTGAACTGCGATTCCCTGCTTGGCGAGGCCACGCTCAACAAGCCGCGAGATGTCCTTGTCCTCGCTCGGCAGGACGCGATCGAGCGCTTCAAAGAGCTCAACTTCGACGCCGAAGCGGGCGTAGGCGCTGGCGATCTCGCAGCCTGACGGGCCGGAGCCGACAACGGCCAACCGCTTTGGCAGTGCCTCGAGCGCCCAGGCCTGCGCCGTGTCGATCACGGTGCCGCCGAAGCTCGCGCCGGGGATCGCGCGGGCGACTGAGCCGGTTGCGAGGATGATCGCCTTCGCTGCCTCCAGCTCGCGGCCGTCGACGCTGACGCTCTTAGGGCCGGTCAGCGTTGCCGTTCCAGTGATCAGTTCGACCTTGTTCTTCTTCAGCAGCATTTCGACGCCACCGACAAGCGTGCCGATCACCTCTTCGCGTCGCGCGCTGACAGCGCCGAAGTCGACTGTCGGCTCGGCGACAGTGATTCCAAACTCGCCTGCCTCGCGGATCTCAGAGACGATGTCGGCAGAGCGCAGGACGGCCTTGGCGGGGATGCAGGCGTAGTTGAGGCAGCGGCCGCCGATCTTGTTCTGCTCGACGACTGTGACGCTCATGCCCAGCTGTGCGGCGCGAATCGCTGCGACGTATCCCCCCGGTCCTGAACCGATGATGATGCAGTCGAAGCTTTCTTTGGCCATAAGGCGAGTGTATGAGAGAGCCCAGGAACGGGCGGCGCGAGTCAGCCGCCGTGCAGCGACGGAACCTTGACGCGGCCCAGAACGCGAATCAGCTTCCAGAAGAGCCAGCCGCCGCCGAGCAGGATCACGATGCACAGAATCACTGCCAGCACGTTGCCGGCAACCATCAATGAGAGACCGGCAATTACCAGCGTCATTGCCAGCAGCGCTTGGAACCCGAGCAGCGCCCAGTAGCGCAAGGTCCACATTCCCCATGCTGCCAGCAGCATCACGGCGGCGAACAGCAGCACGCCGAGCAGCGCCGGCTTCTGGCCCTGAACCTCAACGCCGGCGAAGTAGAAGGCAACGTTTGCAACAGCGAGCGAGGCGGCGAGGCCGGCCGAGATCTTGACCGCCAGGGGCTTCTCTCCAGGCCCGAGCGGCTTGAGTTCGTCGCGCGCAATTGCGTCGCGCTCGGCGCTGCTGAGCCGCTTCTTCGGTGCGGCCTGCGCGCCCGGCTCGGTCAGGCTTTGTTTGCGACTGCGTCGTCCCATCGGCCGTCAGTCTGGCAGGACTGCGCAGCAGGCCCGCGTCAGCCGCTCTACGCTGAAGCGCGATGGACGAGCTTCTCGACGCTTTTCAGCAGGCATGGACCGAGCGCCGCCGCGCTGCCTTCCGCGATGTCTGCGCCGCCGACCTGCACTGGACCGACCCGTCCAGCCCCGAGCCGCTCTACGGCCCCGATGCGCTCGCCGATCGCGCTGCGCAGCTCTGGAAGGCCTTCCCTGACGCGACCGTCGAGAGCGCTGGCGAGCGGCTCAGCGACGGCCGTTACGTCGCCGTGCCGGTGCTGATCAGCGGCGTCCATCGTGCCGCGCTGGCGGGAATCCCGGCGACGAACAAGATGATCACGGTTCATGCCGTCCTTTACTGCGAGCTTGACCCGCCGCGAGAGAAGCTTTGGCGTGTGCGTGCCTTCTTCGACGCCTATGACGCGACCGTTCAGCTGGGCGTGTTGCCAAAGCGCGGCTCGCTTGGGGAACGAGCGATCCTCGCCGTGCGCGGCTTTGGGATCCGCCGCGCCGGCGGCGATGAGCTTGACGAAAGCCGTTGACGAAAGCTGCCGTTCCGCCGCGGTGCTGCAACAAATGGCGCGCTGAAACTGCTGACCCAGCCGTATCGTCACTCGCTTGCCACGCCACTTTCTCACCGGTGAAGAGCTTGACCGCGAGCAGCTGCTCGCGCTGCTGTCGCGCGCCCATCAACTGAAGGCGGCTCCTGCCTCGTCCGATGCACTGGCCGGCAAGAGCGTCGCCTTGATCTTTGAGAAGCCGAGCACACGCACGCGGCTCTCCTATGAGGTTGGTGTTTCGGAGCTCGGCGGCCACGCAGTAGTGCTGCGCCCCGGCGAGATGCAACTCTCTCGCGGGGAGTCGATCGCCGACACAGCCCGCGTCCTCTCCGGTCAGGTTTCCGCTGTCGGCGTGCGGACCGGCCCTGACGCGCTGATCGAAGAGCTCGCAGCAGAAGGTTCGATCCCCGTCTTCAACATGTTGACCGAGCTCCATCACCCCTCGCAGGCACTGGCAGACCTGATGACTATGCAAGAGGCCTTCTCTGGTAGGCCGCTGGACGAACTCAAGCTCGCTTACGTCGGCGACGGCAACAACGTTGCCCGTTCGCTGGCGCTTCTCGGCACGACCGTTGGACTTGAAGTTGTCGTCGCTTCGCCAACCGGTTACGAACTCGAGCCCGACTGCGGTGGCGAGCGCAGCAACGATCCGCAGGCCGCCGTCGCCGGCGCCGACGCGCTTTACACCGACGTCTGGGTTTCGATGGGAGACGAGCAGACGGCCGACGAACGCCGCGCCGCGCTGGCACCATTCCGTCTCGACGATGAGCTGCTCTCGCTCGCAGCCGGCGACGCAATCGCACTCCACTGCCTCCCGGCCCATCCCGGTGAAGAGATCACCGCCGAACTGCTTTATGGCAAGCGTCAACGGATTTGGGATCAGGCAGAAAACCGCCGTCACGCGCAGAAGGCGCTGCTCGAGTGGCTGCTTGCCGATC
>WLNV01000096.1 GCA_009699615.1 Actinomycetota bacterium | reverse complement strand
CGCGCTTGCCCTTGGCGTAGGTGCCGATCTGATCCATCGCCCCTGGGCGGTAGAGCGCTACGAGCGCGACGAGGTCGTCGAACTCGGTCGGCTTGACGGTCCGCAGCGCGTCCTGCATCCCTTCCGATTCGAACTGGAAGACGCCGCCGGAGTCGCCTCGAGAAAGCATCGCGTAGGTCTTTTCGTCGTCGAGCGGCAGCGTGGCCATGTGCGGCCGTTCGCCATCAGAGCGTTCGATGATGTCGAGCGCGTCCTCAATCACGTCGAGGTTTCGCAGACCAAGGAAATCCATCTTCAGCAGGCCAAGCTGCTCTACCGGTTTCATCGAGAACTGCGTGACGACCTTGTATACGCGATTGCCATCCTCGTCGGTCGTATTGGCGTCAGCGAGCTGAACGGGAACGATCTCGGTCAGTGGTCGGTCGGCGATTACAACGGCGGCGGCGTGGATCGACGAGTTCCGTACGACTCCCTCAAGGCCGCGCGCGACGTCAACGATCTGCGCGGCAGTCGGGTCGTCGTCACAAGCCTGGCGCAGCGGCTGGCCTTCCTTCATGCAGTCGTCGAAGCTTGGCGGGCGGCCCTGGATTGGATCGGGGATCAACTTCGCGAGCCTGTCGCCGGCTCCGTAATCGTGGCCGAGAACTCTCGCTGCGTCGCGAGTTGCCTGCCGCGGGAACATGCGGCCGAAGGTGACGATCTGCGCGACCGATTCGCGGCCGTACTTCTCGGTGACGTACTGGATCACGCGCTCGCGGCCACGCACCGAGAAATCGATGTCAATATCCGGCATCGACACGCGCTCGGGGTTTAGAAAACGTTCGAACAGAAGGTCGTAGCGGAGCGGGTCAACGTCGGTGATTGCGAGCGTGTACGCGACGATCGAGCCTGCCGCCGAACCACGGCCGGGCCCTACGACGATGCCGTTCTCTCTAGCCCAACGGACGAAATCCCAAACGATTAGGAAGTAGGCGTTGAAGCCCATGCGGTCAATTACGGCGAGCTCCATCTCCATCCGCTCGATCGCTTCGGCCGGCGGCGGCTCGCCATACCGCTCACGCAGCCCCTCGCCGACGAGCTGGGCAAGGTAGGCCTTCTCGTCTTCACCGTCGGGCAGGAACCGAGGGATCAGTTGCCGACCCAACTCCAGCTCAACGTTGCAGCGGTCGGCGATCTCGACGGTCGACGCAATCGCTTCAGGCCACTGCTTGAACGACTCGGCCATCTGCTCGTTGTTGCGGAGGTAGAACTCGTTCGTCTCAAAGATCATCCGCGGGTCGGCGAGCGTTGACTTCGTCTGCACGCAGAGCAGCGCGGTGTGGTGACGGTGATCTTCGTGGCGCAGGTAATGAACGTCGCCGGTTCCGACCAGCGAGCCACCCATCTCGCGCGAGATCCGGACGATCCCTTCGTTGGCCCGGTCCTGAGCGGCGATGCCGTTGTTCTGAATTTCGAAGTAAACGTTCTCAGCGCCGAGCGCACCGACGAGCTGATCGACGTGGGCGCGAGCCTCATCGTCGCGGCCGTCAGCGAGCCGGCCAGCGAAGCGTGATGCGAGGCACCCGGTCAGAGCGATCAGCCCTTCGCTGTGGCTGTCGATCTGGGCCATGTCAACGGTCGGCTTGCCACGCTCGAGCCCCTCTAGGAAACCGTCGGAACAAAGCTTTACGAGGTTGCGGTAACCGGCATCGCTGGAGGCCAGCAGAGTCAGGTGGTTGTGCTCATTCTTGCCGCTCGCGCCGGGTGTTGGCTTCTCGGCGTAGTAGATCTCGCAGCCGAGAATTGGCTTGATTCCGTGCTTAATACAGGCCTGGTAGTGCTCGACGGCACCGTTCATCACGCCGTGGTCGGTCAGCGCAAGCGCCGACTGGCCGAAGCTCGCCGCCTGCTCGGCAAGCGAGTCGATCGCGCAGGCGCCATCGAGCAACGAGTACTCGGAGTGAACGTGGAGATGGACAGATTGAGGGGCAGACACCGAGCGCTGAGGATAGGCGCCGGACCGGACGCGGGCGAGCCCTCTGGAGCCGTTAAGGCCGCTCTGAGCGAAGCTTGCGAAGCGCGCGCGCCGTGCGACCGACCAGTCCCCCACCACCGCGAGGTGCGGTCTGCGTGGGAGCGGCTGGCGTGGGTCCCTGACCAGCGGGCCGTTCACTGCTCGGAGCAACACCGTCAGCAGGGACGGGCGCCTGCGCTCGAAGCCTCTCGGCGGCCATCGCGAGCCCTGCAAGCAACTCTTCCGTCTCTGGAGTAGCGGCCGACGGCGGCTGGGCAAGCGGCGCCGGCACAGCGAAGACTGGATCGGGCGGCTGGACGTCGCTACTCCGGACCCGCGCCGAAACGATTGCCGCTGTCGCCGCGTCGCGCGCGGCGCGCTCCGCTACAACCGACCGCTCTGCGGCCTCGCGGGCGATCCGCTCGGCGCGCAGCGCGGCCTCAGCCGCCTCTCGGGCATGAATCTCGTGGTCAACAGCCTCGCGGGCAGCGCGTACAGCGTCAGCCGCCTCGCCAAGGACCGCCGCGATCTCGAGGTCGCGGGCGGTTCTTTGGTCGAGCTCTGCTCGAGCCCGTGACGATTGGTCGGCGATCTGCTCGAGCTCGGCAACCCGCTGCTCGGCTCCTGCGAGGCGTTCGCGCAGCTCGGCTTCGGCGAGCTCCGCACGGCGGGCGCGTCGATCGGCGAGCACGCCAGCATCGACGAAGCGTTCGGGATCGTTCTGAGACGGGTTGACCTGCTCCATTGTCGGAACCGTACAGCGCGAGCAGGTTAGGGGGTCATCGAATTGACATTGCTGCGGCCGCTCAGCGCAACAACCAAGGTCGCCACGACCCCGACGGCGACAATTGAGGCAATCACGGTAAGCACTTGACGCAGCAGATTTGGGTAGCGCAGGCGCACGTAGAATCGTCCTCCCTTGAGGAGAACGAAACCAACCGACCGGTAGACGTGTGCCCTGCTCATAGATCCAGACTAACCGCGATCGTCCGACTGCGACTCGCGCAGGCGGTGGGCCATCCGTGATTGCAACGTCCAAAGCTCAATAAAGCCAGGTGAGGCGTTTTGGCTGAAGAGGCCGCCCGAGGTGTCGAAGGTCGCGAGCGCGGCATCGTAGACGGCGTTCGGCGATGACCTTGTGACTACACGGGCCGTCCCCTTGAAGCACTTGATTCCAATTGTGCCGGTTACTCGCTCGTTGGCGCTGCGCATGTACGCGTCGATGTTTTCGCGCAGTGGCTCCCACCAAAGGCCGGCATAGACGAGGTATGCCCACTGGCGGTCCAGGCTGGCCTTGAACTGGTTCTGATGGATCGTTGAAACGAGGCGCTCGAGCTCGGCGTGAGCATTAAGAATGATCGTCGCTGCCGGGACCTCATAAATGTCGCGGACCTTGAGACCGACGATCCGATCCTCAATGTGATCGACGATGCCAATCCCGTGGCGGCAGCCGATCTCAGTTGCACGGTCCAACAGCTCAACGAGTCCAAGCGTCTCACCATCAAGACTGACAGGGACACCTGCCTCAAAGCCGATCTCAACGGTTTGCGCTTCGTCCGGCGCGCGCTCCGGCGGCGTAACGAGCTGGAAGACGTCGTCGTCCGGAGCGTGATCGAGATCTTCGATCCACCGACCTTCGGATGAGCGGCCCCAGAGGTTGTCGTCGATCGAGTACGGCGTTTGCTCGGCGCCTCCCTTGATCGGGATCCCGTGCTCGCGGGCGTAGGCGATCTCTTCCTCGCGCCCCATCTGCCACTGGCGGACCGGTGCAACGATCTTGAGCTCCGGTGCGAGCGTGGCCACGGTGCCGTCGATCCGGACCTGATCATTTCCTTTGCCGGTGCAGCCGTGAGCGATCGTGTCGCAGCCGTGGCGCCGCGCGGCCTCAACCGCGAGCTTGGCGATCAACGGGCGCCCGAGCGCCGTGAAGAGCGGGTATCCGAGCCCGTAGGTGCCGTTGGCGAGGATCGACGGTGTTACGAAGTCGCGGGCGAATTCTTCGCGGGCGTCGATCACTTCGGCAGCGACGGCTCCAAGGTCCAGCGCCTTCTGTTTGACGACGTCGTAATCCTCTCCTGGCTGGCCGAGGTTGATCGTCAACGCGACGACCTCCGCGTCGTACTCGTCTTGGATCCACTTGCACATCACGCTCGTGTCGAGGCCACCGGAGAAGAGCAGCAGAACGCGGCCCACCTCATCTGGATTGGCAACGTAGCTGGCTGTTCGATCTGGCTCGGTCATCGGCGGCAGTGTAGGCAGACTTGGCTTTAGCTGTGAGCCGCGTGGTCGGCGAGCGCGCTGGCGACTCGTGTGATTGCCTCGGCCACCTCGTCGTCGTCGATCGTCAGCGGAGGCAGCAAGCGGACGGTTTCGGGGCCGGTCGCGTTCATAAGAACGCGCTGCTGCGAGATCGCTGCGTTAACCATTCCGGGAGCATCGCCGGTCTCGATGTCGAAGCCGATCATCAGGCCGCGGCCGCGAACCTCGGAGACGCCCGGGAGCGAACTGATCGCGTCGCGGAGTCTCTCGCCGACCATATTGACGCGGCCGAGCAAGTATTCGTCGTCGGTCACGGCCAGCGCGGCCAGCGCCGCTTGGGCCACTACCGGGCCGGCGGCGAAGGTTGAGCCGTGGTCGCCGCGCTGCAAAGAGTCGGAGAGCTTCTCGCCGGTAATCAGCCCGCCGATCGGCAGCCCGCCGCCGAGCGCCTTCGCGGTCGTGATCGCATCAGGCGTAACCCCGGTCGCCTGATACGCCCAAAGCGTTCCGGTCCGCCCCATCCCGGTTTGGATCTCATCGAAGATCAACGCGGCATCGTGGCGGTCGCAGATCTCGCGCGCTGCCTGAAGCACTTCGTTCGGCACTGGATGGACGCCGCCTTCGCCTTGGATCGGCTCGATGATCAGCGCGGCCGTGTCGGCGCCTACTGCCTGCTCGAGCGAGTCGATCGTCGCTGCGGCAGCCTTGAAGCCTGGGATCATCGGAGCGAATGGAGCCTGCTTGGCCTCCTGGTGCGTTGCCGAGAGTGCGCCGTAGGTGCGACCGTGGAACGCGTTCTCGAGCGTGACGATCCCACCGCCCGGCTTGGCCCGCCGCGCGCACTTGATGGCCGCTTCGATCGCCTCGGCGCCAGAGTTGCCGAAGACGACCTTGCCGCCAAGCGACGAGGCAGAGAGCCGCTGGGCAAGGCGAATACCGGCCTCGGTGTAGAACAGATTGGAGGCGTGGATCAGCGTTCGCGCCTGATCTCGAATTGCATCGACCACCTGCGGGTGGCAGTGACCGAGACTCGTGACAGAGATGCCGCAGAGCAGGTCGAGGTACTGGTTGTCGTCCTCGTCCCAGACCCAACTGCCGGCCCCGCGGACTACCTGCAGCGGCAGCCGCGCGTACGTCCCGACGACATTCTCATCGTCAAGCGATTGGAGTTCGGTCAGCTTCACTGCCCGGCCGCGATCTTCGTTCCCATGCCGGCGTCGGTGAAGAGCTCCAGCAGCAACGAGTGAGGAATCCGGCCGTCGACGATGTGCGCCGAACCGACCCCGCCGTCGACGACGTTTAGGCAGGCCTCGAGCTTCGGCCGCATTCCTCCTTCGACCGAATCAAGAGCCGCGCGCAGCTCGTCGGGAGTGGCTTGGCTGATCAGGCTTTCCGGATCGTTGGCGTCCTCGAGCCAGCCGGCAACATCGGTTAGGAAGATCGCCTTGTAGGCCGAGGTCGCGAGTGCGACCGCAGCGGCAGCGTCGTCGGCATTGATGTTGTAGCTCTGCCCTTCCGCGTCGGGCCCAATCGAAGCGATCACAGGGATGTAGTCGATCGCGATGTGATTGAGCACGTCGACGTCAACGTGATCGATCGATCCGACGAAGCCGATGTCGCTGCCGTCGGGGGCTGTGCGGCGAGAGACGCTGAAGAGGTTGCCGTCGTCGCCGCTCAGTCCAACCGCAGGCTGGCCGTAACGACCTAGGCGAAGCACGATCTCCTTGTTGACCTTGCCGATCAGCACCATCTTCGCCACCTCGACCGTCGCCTCGTCGCTTACGCGCAAACCGCCCCGGAACTCGACCGGGAGGCCGAGCCGTTCCATGTAGTCAGTGATTTCGGGGCCGCCGCCGTGAACAACGATTGGGTTGAGGCCGACATATTTGAGCAGCACGACATCGCGGGCGAACTCCTCGCAAAGCGCTGGGTCCTCCATCGCCGCGCCGCCGTACTTGATCACGATCGTCTGGCCGTGGAATTCGCGGATATAGGGCAGCGCCTCGAGCAGCGTTGCGACGTCTCTTGTGGGCTTGATTGGGTTCATGGCCTCAGGT
>WLNV01000095.1 GCA_009699615.1 Actinomycetota bacterium | reverse complement strand
GTCGATCGACGGCTCGATCTTGAGCTGCGGCTGTTCAACGCTCATCGGGACGCCCCCGCGAATACCCGTGCGTCGCCTACCGCCCCGGCAGTCGAATGGAGTGCGTCTGGGGTTGCAAACTGCGGCGAAGCTTGGTCGAGGTACCAGCCGAAAGCGCGATCAACAATTGCCTGACGCCCGATAAGCGAGAGCAGCGCCGTCAAAAGCCGCGGAGGAAGAGCTGGAATCAGCCTCTGCAACGCGAGCGCAATCGCGAACGGCCGCTTGTGTGCGCTGTTGAAACGCTCGTAGGCGGCGAGCGCCGCGGCGCGGTCGCTGCGGCCGTCGATCACCGCGCGCAGCTCGCGCCCGCAGGCGATTCCGAAGTAGAACGCCGTGCGAATTCCTTCTCCAGAAAGCGGGAAACAGTGGCCAGCGCTGTCGCCGGCGAAGAAGATCCCGCCCTCCGTCGCCTCACGCAGACGGTGGGGAAACCAGTTCCCCTGATATCCGACGGCGTCGCGGTCGAGCCTCTCGGCGAGTTCGACGGTCGACTGCTTGACGTGCTCGTTGGGGTCGTAAGAGCCGACGCCGATCCGCGCCTCGTCCGCTGCCGGAACGCGCCAACCGTATCCGCGTCGAACGATCGAACGTTCGATCCAGATGTCAAGCGCGTCGCCGCTGCCGTCGTGCTCTGGGTGAACTTCGAGTCCGCGCGAGAGCGGTGCCTCTGGGGGCTGGTAGTGAGGGCTGCTGAGCACACGCCTCCAACCAAGCGCATCAACAACGAGCGGCGCGAGGATCACCCCTCGGTCGGTCATCACCTCAACGAGTCCGTCGGCGCGGCGATTGCCAACCGATTCAACCTTCGCCGTCTCGAAACGCGCGTCGCCACACTGATCCCAAAGCAGCTCGCAAAGTTTGCGGTAATCAAACGATGACCAGCTCCACGGCAAGCGGTACCGGGCGCTTCCGTGAGGCGTCGAAAAACTCATGTACGGCAGTTCCTGCTTGATCGAGTCAGCCAAGCCGAGAGCCTCCAACCACGGCGTCGGGCAGGCACAAGCGGAAGTCTGCCGTTCGCCGATCTCGTACCGGTCGATCACGAGCACGCTGGCCCCGCTTCCGGCCAGCTCTCTGGCTGCCGCGAGTCCGGCGAAACTTGCTCCACAGATCAGGACCTCGGCGCGCGTCCCCTCCAGAGAGGTTCGCTGCGCGCCACGCGAGGTCGCGCGGACGGTCACGAAACGAGCGCCCAGGAAGACGCCTGAACGGCCTCCCACGGACGCAGGCGGCTCGAACGGGTGACGACGTCGTAGCCGTTCTCTTCGACGCGATCAAGAACCCTCAAGTAGACGGCGCGTGCAACGCGAATCCCCGGCCGGACAGGCGCAGGCAGAAGCTGCGCCAAGCCTTCGCTGTCAGCAAACAGTTCGCGCGCCCGCGTTACCTGCTGGGCGATGTGCTCGCGCAAGGCGGCGCTCGCTGTGCGTTGCGATAGGTCCGCTTCTTCCAAGCCGGGGAGGTAGATGCGACCCATCTGCCAGTCGATCGGCACGTCGCGGATGAAATTCGTCAACTGAAAGGCAACACCGAGTCGGCGCAGCAGAGCAATCGCGCTGTCGGGTGCATCGAGCAGCGGTGCAGCAACCGGGCCAACGGTGGCCGTTCCGTCCATGTAGCGCTCAAGCTGATCTTGGCTGCGCATACGTACCTTGTCGTCGCAATCGGCGCGCATCGAATCCATGTAATCGGGCAGCAGGCCGAGCGGCATTCCGCTCCGCGGCCCAGCGTCAACGAGAGCACCGATCACCGGGTGCAGCGAGTAGCCGCGCTCGATGCCTTGCTCCAGCTCCAACTGCCAAGCGTCCAGCGCGTCGCGCCTTTGGCCGTTGAGTGCGGTGTTATCAGCGATTTCGTCGGCACCGCGGACGTAGCCGTAGAGCGCGTAGAGCGCCGGTCGCCGCTCTGGCGGCAGGCAGGCAGTGGCTGCAAAATAGGTCGGGTCATGGCGCAGCTGCATCGCGCGGCACCTGCGGTATGAGTCGCTGACGATCTTGTTTGGACTGAATCCCACGCCCCTACCGTAGACGGCCAAGTGGGAAAGCGGCAACACGACATATTTAATTGCGAGCTGATCGTCGTCACTGGCAAGGGCGGCGTTGGAAAGACGACGGTCGCTGCGGCGCTTGGCTTGATCGCGTCGCAGGCCAACACGGAGACGATTGTCTGCGAGGTCGCGGGCCAACGACGCGTTCCTGGACTGATCGGCCACCCGACCGTCGGCGAGCCCGGCAGCGAGGAAGAGTTGGCTCCCGACCTGTGGACGACGACTATCGATCCAGAGCGCGCTCTCGTCGAGTGGGCCGGAAGACTGATCCGTCCGCGCGCGCTGCTGGACCTCGCAGTCCGGTCGAACAGCTTCTCGGGCTTCATCAATGCCGCTCCCGGTGGGCGCGAGCTGCTGACTATCGCGAAGGCCGCCGAGCTGAGTCGCGACGACCGCTGGGATCAGGACAGCGACGGATACGAGCTCGTGATTCTCGACGCGCCCGCGTCCGGCCACGGGTTGGCGATGCTCAAGACACCGACAACCTTCGCCGAGATCGCCCGCGTCGGCCCAATTGCCAATCAGGCCCGCGAGGTTGAAGCACTTCTCGCCGACAGCGAGCGCAGCCATGTCGTGCTCGTGTCGACGCTGGAGGAGACACCGGTCAACGAAACGCTCGAGCTCCAGTCGGCAATTGCAGAGCAGCTTGGTCGCGGCCCGGATCTGATCATTGCCAACGGGTTGATCACAGATGAGCTAAGCGACCAAGAACTTGAGGAGGCTTCGCCGCGGCTCGACGCAGCCGTCGCCGACGCAGTCAACTCTCGCCACGCACGCTTACTGCTTCAGCGCGAGCAGCTCGGTCGATTGCGCGAGGGCGCCGCCTGCGCGCTGATCACGCTCCCTGCGATCAGCAGTCATGCCGTCGGGCCGGACGAGCTGGAACAGCTGGCGACGATGCTTCGCGAGCAGCTCGCGCAGCTCGACTGAGGCTCAGTCGATCCCAAGCCGGTCGAGCAGTCCTTCGTCGGTCCGCCAACTGCGGCGAACGCGAACTGAAAGATCGAGATGCACCTGTGAATCGACCCGCTTTTCGATCTCACGACGCGCGGCCGTTCCGATCGAGCGCACCATCTTGCCTCCTCGCCCTACGAGGATCCCCTTCTGTGAGTCGCTCTCAACCCACGCCAGAGCTCGGATACGCAGCAGGCCTTCTCGCTGCTCCTCGATCTCCTCGACGACAACCTCGACGGCGTGGGGCAGCTCCTGGAAAGTCCGGCGCAGGATCTGCTCGCGGATCAGCTCCGCCAGCTCGATTGCCAGCGGCTGGTCCGACAGGTCGTCAACGTCGAACAGGTACGGACCTTCCGGCATCAACTCCGCGAGACGCCCAACGAGCAGTGGCACGCCTTCACCGGTCTTTGCCGAGATCGGGAATATCTCAGCGTCCAGTCCGAGCTCCTCGGCCAACAACAACGACTTCAACGTGCGCGAACGGTTCAGGCGGTCGCCCTTGTTGACGGCGATCAGAACCGGCTTTGAGCTGGCCTTCAATAGTTCGGCGATGAAGCGGTCCCCCGCGCCCACGCCCTCCTCACCATTCAGCACGAAGAGCACCGCGTCGCTGTCGCTGAGTTCCCGTTCGACGCGCCGCTGCATCCGCTCGGTGAGCAGGTCACGCGGCCGCTGAAAGCCGGGAAGGTCGACCATCACGAGCTGCGTTTCCTCACGCATCGCGATGCCGCGGATCGCTCGACGGGTGGTCTGCGGTCGGTCGGAGACGATCACGACCTTCTCACCAATGATCTGGTTCACGAGCGTCGACTTACCGACGTTGGGACGTCCTGCGAGCCCGACGAACCCGGCTTTGGTCACCACGAGCAGATCTCGCCCTGCAGCGCAAGCATCTCGCCGTCGTCGGTTTCGTGGTCCATGCCGACGAGATGGAGCGCACCGTGGACGATCGCCTCGCGCAGATCCTCAGTCATCGGCGGACAGATGATGATGTCGCCAAGCTCGCGCGGGCCCGATCGCTCATCGTCGCCGTCGACCGGGAACGAGAGCACGTCGGTCGGCCCTTCGTTGCCGCGGTGAGCCTTGTTCAGCTCAGCTATCCGCGACTCGTCAACAAACTCGACGGCAACGTGGCCGTCGTCGATGCCTGCCGAAGCGAACGCGAGCGCCAACAGGCGATCGACCTCCGGCTCTGGCGGATGACCGGCGGCCAGATCGGCGCCGATGTAATCGAGTTCAATCATCGCTCTTGCTCCTAAGCCTGACGGCGATCGCGTTCGGCACGGAGGTCCGGCGTCGAGCGCTCCGCAAATGCGCCATAGGCCTCAACTATCCGCTGAACGAGACGGTGGCGGACTACGTCATCGGAGCCGAACCGCACAAAGTCGATGCCATCGATCTCACTGAGGACGTCGGCGACGACAACCAGTCCAGACTGCTGCTCCTTCGGTAGATCGATCTGCGTTATGTCGCCGGTAACGACCATCCGCGAGCCGAAGCCGAGCCGGGTCAGGAACATCTTCATCTGCTCGGCTGTCGTGTTCTGCGCCTCATCGAGAATGATGAACGAGTCGTTCAGAGTGCGGCCTCGCATGAACGCCAGCGGAGCAACCTCAATCACGCCGTGCTGGAGGTATTCGCTCACCTTCTCAGGGTCGAGCATGTCGTTGAGTGCATCGAAGAGCGGCCTTAGGTACGGGTCGATCTTGGCCATCAGATCGCCTGGTAGGAAACCGAGTCTCTCTCCTGCCTCAACCGCCGGACGCGTGAGGATTACGCGGTTTACCTCTCCGCGCGAGAGCGCGGCGGCAGCCATCGCAACGGCGAGGAAAGTCTTGCCGGTACCGGCCGGGCCGATCCCAAAGGTCACGGTGTTCTCGCGGACCGAATCGACGTATCGCTTCTGGTTTGGCGTCTTTGGCCCAACCTTGCGACCTCGATGGCTCCAGACGACATCGCCGAGCACGCTGGCCGGCTTCACGTCCTGCTTGAGCGAGCCGGTCACGGCGTGAATTGTTCCCTCGTCGAGCTGGTGACCGTTGTCAGCGAGGCCAACCATCTCGTCGACGATCGTTGCCGCTGCGGCGACGCCCGCTAACTCACCATCGAGTGTGACGACGTTCCCACGGACGACGATCGTGCAATCGAGTTCCAGTTCCAACCGCCGAAGTACTACGTCCCCGGCGCCGCAGAGTGCGCTCGCCGCTTCGTTCGAGAGCTCGATCGTTTGCCGCATCAGCCGCTTAGTGCCTCCTGAGCGATAGCCGAAACGCGCTTGCCGTCAGCCTGACCAGCGACTTTCGCCATCGCGGCCTTCATCACTTGCCCGGTGTCTTTCGCACTCTCAGCGCCAGTTTCGGCAATTGCCGCGGCGACAATCTCGCGCAGCTGATCGTCGCTCAGCTCAGCCGGTAGATACTGCTCGATGATTACGGCCTCGGCCTCTTCTCCTGCGGCAAGTTCCGGCCGCCCGGCCTCGCGGTAAGCCTCGGCGGCTTCAAAGCGACGTTTGCGCTCACGTCGCAAGACAGCGAGCTCGTCAGCGCTGCCCTCTTTCGCGTCCTTCTGAAGCTCAGAAAGGATCAGCCGCAGCGCAGAGACGCGCTCCTTGTCCCCGGCCTTCATTGCCGTCGTGATCTCACCCTTGAGCGTTTCGCTGATCGATGTGGCGTTCATAATCCGCGAACTACGCTACTGCCCAGCGCTGTCGGCCACGTAGGCAGCAACGGCATCGATCTCGGAGTCGCTCAAAACGTCTGCAAACGCTGGCATTCCGCTACCACCGTTGGTGACCTGCTCCTTCACTCGCGCCTCATCGGGGGCCAAGTCGTCGAGGTTGGGGCCGACCTGGCCGCCAGCACCGGCCGCTGCCAGCGTGTGGCACTGCGCGCAGTTGGACGCAAAGAGCTCCGCGCCAACGCTGGCGACAGCGCCGGAAGATGTCGTACCGCTGCCCGGTTCCACTCCACCCGTCGTCGCGGTCGACGAGGTCGAGTCCCCGCCGCAGGCGGAGATGGAGAGCGCCGCCGCGCAGACGATTGCTCCAAGCAGTGTTTGGTGAACCCGCACGCAGTCAGTTTACGAAACGCAGACCGAAGTTGGAACCGCCGCGCTTCAGACCGGCCGAGAAAGCATCAGCGCCGACCATTCTCCGCTTGAGCGACGTTCAACCTCGACCAGTCCGTGAGCTAGCGCAAATGCGTCGGCGACCTGATCGGCTTGCTCGGTCAACAGCCCGCTGGCAATCATCAGCTCCGGGGCTGGCCCATCAAAACCTGCC
>WLNV01000094.1 GCA_009699615.1 Actinomycetota bacterium | reverse complement strand
GGAACGACGCTGGCCTTTCCTCGGCGGGGTCCTTCGAACGGTGTTCGGTTCCTGACAATTCCGCTTTCGTCTGTTAAGCGACCCGGCCAGCTCGGGATCGTTTTTCGGCCAACCGTTGACGGGTTGCCCAATCAGGTCTTCGATGTCAGCGCCGCGACTACGGCGGTCAGGGCCCTCGTACCCGCCGGGGCGACGTCGGGCAGTCTCGCGGCCTGGCAGGGAGTTTCGGTTTGTATTGGTGATCCGCAGATGAGTAACGCGACGGTACGCTGATGAGCCGGCTGATGACTAATACGACCCTCAACCAGGACGATCGCTCAGAGCGACGCTTGAACGAAGCTCCCGCTCCCGCTGGCAGTGATGGGCGGAGCGGTCCGTGACGAGCGTTGGCGGCTCCGGCCCGTCTGATCCTGCAGCCGTGTTGGCTGAACGCGCGGACGAACACACCCGGCTTCTCTCGCAGCTTCAAACTCCCGAAAGCTGCACTCAGCTCGCGGCTGCGGCTGCGACGCTCGTCGAGTCGCTCAGCGGCGGGGGGACGATCTACTTCTGCGGCAACGGTGGGAGCAGCGCGGATGCGCAGCACCTGGTCGCCGAGTTCGTCGGCCGGTACCGTGCCGACCGTCGGCCGCTGGCTGCAGTCGCGCTAGGAAGTACGCAGGCCGTCGCCAGCGCACTCGCCAACGACTATGGCTACGCAGAGGCCGGAATTGCGCGTGAGCTAGACGCGCTCGCCCGTGAAGGTGATGTTCTGGTCGCGCTCTCAACCAGCGGCTGTTCGCCCAATGTCATTGCAGCGCTGGAGATGGCGCGCGCGAAAGCAGTGCGGACAGTGGCGATGACAGGCCTTGGCCATCAGCTGGGTGATCTGGCCGACTGCCTGATCGTCGTTGACTCCGCTGTCGTCGCGTTGATTCAGGAGATTCACGCCGTCGTTGGCCACGTAATCTGTGAGCTCGTGGAGGAGCAGATGGGCTTCGCCGTATGAGCCGACCAAGGACCGTCTTCGTCGACCGCGACGGCGTCGTAAACCGCAAGCAACCCGAAGGGCAGTACGTCAATGCGCTCTCCGATTTTGATCTGCTTCCGGGCAGTCTCGAGGCGCTTGCAGGGTTCACCCGTTCGGGGATCAAGGTCGTCGTGGTTACCAACCAGCAGGGTGTCGCCAAGGGCGTCACCGATGAGAGCGTGCTCGCTCAAATCCACTCGCAGCTCAGAGCCGAGGTTGAGGCCGCTGGAGGCCGGATCAGCCAGATCCAAGTCTGCAATCACCTCGCGGGAAGCTGCGATTGTCGTAAGCCGGATGTTGGACTCTTCGAGCAGGCCCGTTTCCAGGACCCTGAGATTGATTTCGGCGAGTCGGCCGTGATCGGCGACTCCGAGAGCGACATCGAGGCCGCTCATCGCATTGGTGCCCGTGCGGTTCTCGTCACCGGCCAGCCCGGCGGCTCGGTTCGGCCTGACGGCACGACCGAGGTTGCCGATCTCACTGAGGCGCTCAACCTACTTACGGAGCCTGATCATGTCTGAGCGTCCGCCGGGCCCGCTGAAGCTCAACCTTGGCTGTAACGCCGACGTGCGGCCCGGGTGGGTCAACGTTGACATCGCCGACTACGGCGGCAACGAGATAATCGACCTGAACAGCTATCCGTGGCCGTTTGAGGAGAACAGCGTCGTTGAGGTGAGCGCCTCACACGTGCTTGAGCATCTCGACAACTTCAACTCGGTTGTAACTGAGCTTTGGCGCGTTTGTCAGCCCGGTGCTTTGATCGAGGTTGCAGTTCCGTTCTTCCTCTCAACCAAGTTTTACTCCGAGCCGGACCATCGCATTCCGTTCGGGATCCGAAGCTTCGACAACTATGAGTTCATCGGCGATCGCAAACTCCGCTTCTACGAGCAGTGGAAGCTGAAGTGGCGAACGAACTACGAGAGCGACGCCCAGTTCACGATTGAATCGAAGCGATTCCACTTCTCAAACTTCAAGGTGCTCAGCTGGCTCGATCACGTGATCAACCTCGAGCCGGTCGTCTTCGAACGCTTCTTCGCCACACTGCTGACGCCTGAAGAGGTCCACTTTCGGCTGCGTGTCGTCGGCAAGCCGGTCGATCAACCGTCGGACTGATTCGTCCAGCGACATATCAATACGGCTTCGGCTCGGTAGATCAAGCTGTCGTACTCGGCGTCGTCAACGGTTGAAGGTTCGACCTCACGCCAGATCATCGAGGGGTAGTGGCAACGTAGTGCGAGAACCTCGTCGAACTCCAATTCGCCGCTGCGGATCGCAGCATCGAGTCGGGGGTGGTAGCCAACTGGGACTGTGACGAGCAGCTCGCCGCCCGGTGCGACTAGGAGCTTGAGGTGCTCGGCTGCACTAAGAGCGAGCTCAGCGTCACGGTTCGGTTCGTCCCAGCCGACGTGTTCGAGTGTCGAAACGCTGAGGACAAGGTCGTAGATCGGCTCAGGCGGCAGATCGAAGATGTCGATCTGCTCAATCTCAACGCCGTTCTCATACTTGTCGACGACACGGTGACCGTGAGCGCCGTAGTGCGTCATCACGGCACCGACTTCGACCGCGCGCGACTTGGATACCCCGGCGAGCGCCGCTGCAGCAATCGGGATCTCGACGGCACGCTCGTTGAGCCAGGTCCAGTTGTGCCACGAGTCGCGGTAGGCGAATTGGGCGTCGCCGAGTGTGAAGATCGGCTCGCGGCGGATGCGCCGGGCGACCTGCGGCCCGGCTGCGAAACGTGACGCCCAAGCGAGCGCGCTGCGCGCCGTCTGGAGTGCGCCGCGCTCGCGTGCCGAACGGATCAGTCGCTCGCGTGGCCCGGGAGGTACGTATGCACCGGCGGCTGCAGTTGAGCTTGTGGGCAGGTCGGCGGGCACGGCGGCGAGCATAACCCCGTCGATGACGGCGCAGCGGTGCCGTTGGCCCATGATTGGCTCTCCGCTCACGTATCATCGCCGCCTATGGGATTGGGCCGACGACTCTCGCAGCGGCGCCTGTTCGCGCCGTTGCTGTTGACTGCGATCTCGGTCGTCATCTCTTTCTGGCAGCGGCCGCACATGCGTTACAGCGATCAGCGGATCGAGCTGATCACAGCGCCCGGGCGGTTTCTCTCCCAGGTAGGAGACGTTTGGTCGTCGACGATCGATCTTGGCCATATCCAGACCAGCCAGTTCGTCGGCTACCTCTTCCCGATGGGCCCGTTCTTTGCCCTTGGCGACGCTGCCGGCATTCCGGTCTGGATCGTCCAGCGGTTTTGGATCGCGGGCATCCTTGCGCTCGGCGCGTGGGGCGTCGTGCGACTCGTGGAGCGACTCTTTCCGTCGCGATCGCAGAGCGCAGGGTTCATCGCGGGACTCGTCTTCATCAGCGGTCCGTTCATCACGATCGGGCTCAACCGTGGAACCTCGTGGCTGCTAGCCGCAGCGCTGCTGCCGTGGCTACTGCTTTGGACCAGTAAGGGCATCGCCAACCCGCGCGGCTGGGTGGCGCCGTCGGTCGTAGCGCTGCTCCTCGCTGCGGCAGGCGGCGGCTTGAATGCCGCAGTCTTGGTCTGGCTGGTAGCAGCGGTGGCGCTCTTCGGACTCTTTGAGGCCGTCGGGCCTGCCGGTCTGCGAACCGTCGTGGCTTTCACTTGGCGGGCCGTGGTGCTCTGCTTCTTGACCTCGCTCTGGTGGGTGATCCCGGTCGTAATCCAGGCCAAGTTCGGCGCCAATTATCTGACCTTCACTGAACACGCTGAAGCGATTCTGCACACCCCGAGCGCGTCGGAATCGCTACGGCTGATGGGGTATTGGGTGGCCTACATCAACGGCTACCCGGACCCCGATCCGCAGCTGCCGGCGATCGGCGGGTATCTGCTCAGCGCACCGACGATCCTCGCAACCTTCGCTGTGCCTGCAATCGCGATTGGGAGCCTCTTGTTCCTCCGGCGCTGGCGCTACGGAGCGTTCTTTGCTCTGCTGCTCGGGCTGTCGGTATTGGCGATGTCGATTGGCTTCCCACAGCAGAGCGGTATCGGCCGCGCCGTCACCGACCTCTACTACAGCGCCGGTCCGCTCCAGTTCATGCGGACTACATACAAGGCTGCGCCTCTGGCGGCCTTGGCGCTGGCCTGTCTGGCCGGGGTTGGGCTCGGCAGTGCGTTCGATTGGGTTAGATCGGTCCGCTTGGACGTGAACGGAGCGGTCCGCGCCGTCTGGCCTGCGACAGCGGTGCTCGTTCTCTTGATCGGCGCCGTGATCCTGTTCTGGGGCCGGCCGCTCTGGTCCGGCAACGCGGTCGACGCACGCCTCTTCTTCCCTTCCGTTCCCACTCCGTGGGTCGCAGCGATCGATCAAGCGCAGAGCACCACTCCCGCAGATTCGCGGATTGCGGTTCTGCCAGGCGAGCTCTTTGGCTGGTACAGGTGGGGAGGGACACAGAACTCGGTTGTTCCGGGGCTCTCCGAAAAGCCGGTGCTGGTGCGTCAAATAACGAGACCGGCGACCGAGCAGGCCGCCCAACTTCTCGACAGCGTTGACGCTCGCGTTCAGCAGGGCCGCCTCACCCCGGGGCAGCTGCCGCCGCTGCTGCAGCTGATGGGCGTTGGGCGCGTTCTCGTTGGCACCGACTCGTCTCCGCGGCTGAGCGAGGCGCTGGACCCTGCGAGGGTCGAAGCCGAGCTCTCTCAGCAGCCCGGCTTCGCGAAGCCTGTCGCCAGCTTCGGACCGGCAGCCACGTTCCTACCGCCACCGGACCGCGGCGGCCCTGCCGTGAAGCTGGGGGAGGTTCGTGCCTACGCCGCTCCGCGGCCAGCGTCTCCTAGGATCACACGCGTTCACCCCGCCGAGAAGCCCGCCGTCATCGACGGGGACGCCGAGGGCGTCGTCGCTCTCGCCGGTGTTGGCGCGCTCAATCCCGGTCGTGCCAGCTTCTACGCCGCCGACCTCACTCGCGCGTCCTTCGGCGCCTTGCTGCCCGATCAGCCCACACTCACATTCACCGACTCCAACCGACGGCGCGCAGTCCTCGGGTCCAAGCTGACAACCAATACGGGTCCCACGCTGGGGGCTTCCGACCCTCTTGCGCGGGAGTTCCCGAACTACGATCCGTTCAAGAGCGGTGGGATGGCGACCCGAACGGTTGCCGTATACAGCGGGCTCGAGTCGCTCTTCTCGCCGGTCACCCCCGGCTTCACGCTATTCCCCGAGCACCGGCCATTCGCCGCGCTCGACGGGAGAACGGACACCGCCTGGATCACACAGGAGAAGGATCCGTCGCGTCGCTATCTCCAGATCAACCTGAAGCGCCCGATCTCGGTGCCCGCGATCAGGATCCGGCCGCATCGCGACTCCGGCGGCATCACTTCAAGGGTCGACCTGAGCGTCAACGGTGGCGCTGAACGCAGCGTTGCGCTCAAGCCCGGCTGGAACACCGTTCCGGTCGCTGGCGCAAGCGTCAAGAGCCTCCGGCTGCGGGTCCCCGGCCGCAACACTTACTACGGGGAAACTCCCGGCGGGCTCGACGAGGTCGTGATCCCCGGCTTGCACGTGACTGAGGCTCTGCGGATGCCGACGCGCCTCGCGGGCCTCGCCGCCGGCCGAGACCTCTCGCGGTCGGCCTTTGACATCGTCGCCGAGCGTGTCACAGCGGACTTCCCGCGCCGGATCGGAAAGCCCGCCGGTGTTCCGTTCGCGCTTGACCCGCTCGACATGGCAGACGCGGAGAGCGAGATCAGGCGGATCGTCGCGCTCCCTGCTTCGCGCAAGTTCTCGGCCTCTGGATGGGGCAGCGTGTCGCCTGCTGCGAGTGACGCCTCTCTCGACTCTCTGGCCGGGGTTTCCCTCGCGAACTCGTATGAGAGTTCCGCAAGGTTCGAGGGCGTGCCGATCAACCGCGCATCGTCAGCCTTCGATCGCGACCCAACCACGGCTTGGATCTCGGAGTACAACTCGACAAACAACCCGTGGATTCGCTGGAAGGGTTCGCAGCCGATTGTCGTCCGGCGGCTCGTTCTCAGGCCGCTCCCAGGGCGCTACTTGGAGCCGACCCGCGTCACGGTTGCGACGCCGACCGGCGGTTTCGACCTTCGCGTGTCACGAGCAGGGGTTGTCGTACTCCCGACGGCAATCACAACTCGTGAACTCAAGCTGACGATCAGATCGGTCAAGCGGCTGCGGCGGACTGCGCGGGGCGCCCGTGTGCCGCGGTCGGTCGCATTCTCAGAGATTGAGATCCCCGGGCTGCCAGCCGTACAGCCGCGCCGCTCAGGGAAGTTCGCGACGGCTTGCGGGGCAGCCTCCATTGAATCGAAGGGCAGCTCGCTGCCGGTCCGCTTCACTG
>WLNV01000093.1 GCA_009699615.1 Actinomycetota bacterium | reverse complement strand
CCCCACCGGATGCAAGACCAAGCAGAACCGTTTGTAGGCTGCCCGCCAAGGTTCAGGTAGGTCGCAAAGATGGATGACTGTCCAAGACAGAATCCGGCTTACCGGCGTACTAAGGGAAGGGCCTCGCTTGCGGGGCCCTTTCTATTTGGCTCTGCGTTCTGGGTTTGCTTGTGCCGCCCCAGTTCGATCTATCCTCCCGCCGATGGAAGAGGCCGAAAGAGACGAGCCGGTCGAAGTCCGCCCGATGACGGAGGAGGATGCCGTCGGCGTCGCTGAGCTGGTCCGGCGCTGCTACGGCGATGGCTACATCCACGAACGGATTTACCACCCCGAACTCTTCTTCGCCGACCAAGAGGCTGGTCTTCAGATCAGCGAAGTCGCGGTAACTGGCGACGACGAAGTTGTTGGCCACTGGGCCTTCGTCTTCCATGGCCCGGTCGTTGCCGAGAGCGGCATGACGATCACCGACGAGCGCTACCGCGGCCACGGGGTCGCCTCACGGATGGAAGCGAACCTCCACGACCGGCTCGTGCAGCGGGGCGTCAAGTGGGTGATGGGCGAGCCGGTGCTGGTTCACACCGCGACGCAGGAGATCGTCGTTACGCGCTGGGATCGCGGCGCGATCACCGGCATGCGCCTCAAGTGCCTCATTCACATCGACCTCGAAGGCTTCGAACAAGAGACCGAGGTTGGACGAATCTCGTTGGCGATGGCCTTTGGCCCGATGGCACAGATGCGCCAGCATGATGTTTGGCTTCCGCCGGAGTACGCCGAGCTTGTCGCGCTAGCGCTGGAGCCAACTGATTGGCCGAGGACTATCCAGACCGAGCCGCCGCAAGATCTGGTGTTGCCGAAGGCGACCGTGCTCAGTTCCGCGTTCAATGATGCGATGGCTAGCGCGGGGATTGAGGTCGAGACGATTGGCGCCGATCTTCATGCCGCGGTCGCCGCCGCCCGCGACGAGGCGCAGGCAGCGGGGGCTCGCTTCATTGAGCTGCGGATCCCGACCAACGAGCCGGCGTCGGCGCTTGCTGGGCTGCTCGATCAGGGCTTCTCGTACGCGGCCTTCTTGCCGGAGATGCGCGGCCACTGCGACCTACTGCTGCTGCAGTGGCTCGACGATCCGCAGGTCGATCGCAGCGCCTGGCAGCTGTTGAACCCGCATATTGAGTCGCTCGCCGACGCGATCGTCGCGCAGGCTGAGCTGGCGTTCGAGCGCAGGAACGCCTAGCCCGCAGAAACGGCGGATCCCGCCCGCAGCTTGATCGGCAGCGGTAGCTATGCGAACATACGTTCGCTTATGGTTGTCGCCGTCATACTGCCCCGCTTCTCGCTCGCAATCGCTGCCGGTGGCCGAGCCGCGCTGGCCGAGGGGCCGCTGGCACTGGCGCCGGAGCCGGGCCGCGCTGCGCTGGTAGGTGAGGTTTCGCCGGCTGCCGAGGCGCTCGGAGTAGCGCCCGGAATGAAGATCGCCGAGGCCTTGGCTCGCGCTCCGCGGCTGCGGCTGATCGCTGCCGACCCGGTTGCCGTTGCCGATAGCTGGGAGCGGGTGTTGGTGCGGCTCGAGTCGGTCGGCGCTCAGGTCGAGGACGGGGGAGTGGGGCTCGCCTGTTTTGAGGCGCGCGGGCTCGGTCGCCTGCACGGCGGCTCGCTCGACGGTGTCGTGAAGGCAACACGCGCGGCGCTGAAGTTGCCGGCGCGGATCGGAGCCGGGTCGTCGCGTTTCTGCGCCGTCGTCGCCGCAGAGCAGGCTCGCAGTCGCAGGCCGTCGGTAGTTGACGGCGCCGCGCAGCTGGCCGGCGCCCCAGTCGCGCTGCTGGCGCGCGAGCCAGCGACGGCGAAGCTCGTGGAGCCGCTAGGCCGCTTTGGAATCACGACGCTCGGCCAGCTCGCCGCCCTGCCTCGCGGCAGCGTCTCCGATCGCTTCGGCCGCGCCGGAATAACGGCTTGGGAGATGGCGCATGGGAACGACCGCCCGCTGCGGCCGCGTAAGCCAAGTGAACCGCTGGAAGAGACGCTGACGCTGATCGAATCGGCCTCCGGTCCGCAGCTCGCGGTCGCGCTCGAAATGCTCGTTGACTCTTTGCTCGCCCGCAACGAACTGGGTGGCCGCACGCTGCGCGCAGCAACGCTCTCGGCTGAGTTGACCGAGGGCGGAACCTGGCGCGAGCGCGTCGTCTTCCGCGAGCCGCTCAGCGACGCGCTGCGAATCCGCACCGCGCTGGCTCTACGGCTGGCGCTGCTGCCGGCTCCGGCGAAGTCGCTGCGGCTGGCCGCTGAGCAACTCGGCCCGCCGACGCCGCCGGCAGAGGCGCTCTTCGATGACGAAGAGTTCCGCCGTGCCGGGAGGCTGAGCGAGGCGATTGGCCAGCTGCGCGCGCTTGCCGGGCCGCAGGCCGCGCTGCGCGTGTTGCTGGCCGACCCTCAGTCGCGGATCCCTGAGCGTCGCGCCGTTCTAACCCCTTATGAGCGATGACGCCGGCTGCAAGGAGGCTCGGCGCGCCGCGCGCGGTCCGCGTCTGCGCTGGCGTTGGCGGCAGGCCGCTCGAGGTTGAGGGCAGCGAGATCAGCGCCGTGCGCGAATCGTGGCTGGTTGAGGACAGCTGGTGGAGCGAGCAGCCATTGCGCCGGCGCTACTGGGAGCTTGTCACTATCGAGGGGGGAGACCTCGTCGTCTTTCGCGACCTTGTCGGCGGCGGCTGGTTCCGCCATCGCTGAGTGTTGAGGGCTGAGGCTGCGCGCCGCCGTGCGCGCTGCGGCGCTGACTGGCAGTAGCGGCGTAACCGGCGCGCCGCCAACTTCTGCCGTGTGCGCAACGACAGCGGCCAAGCCAGCCTTGAGTACATCGTCCTACTCGTGATCTCAACGCTGGTGGTCGGCGGCGGCGCGATGGCGGTCAAAGGCGAAGGGCTGGCGGCTTCCGTGTTGGCGCAGTTCGCGCGCGGCATCTGCGTCGTCGGCGGCGGCGACTGCGAGCGCGACCGCGCGCCGTGTGTCATCGGCGCGCAGACGACGAGCCAAGATCTTGTCGTCGTTGTCGCCGTGATCCGCCTCGCCGGTGGCCGCACAATCATCCGCCAGCGCAGCTCCGACGGAACCGAGTTGGTGACGCTGGTCGAGAGCGGCGGCGCTGGCCTTGAGTTGACGGCCGGCGGCAGCGTCTCCGTCGGTGGCGCCGAGTTCGGCGCCGCGGCGAGCGGCTCTTTCAGCGGCCGCATCGCCCGCGGTCGCGCCTGGACGGTTCCCAACGCAGCGGCGGCCGAGCGGTTGATCGCGCAGCTTGCGCCGGCGGCAGCGACGATGACCGGTCGCGGCAGGCCACCGTTGACTTCGCCGCCTGCTCGCCGCGCCGCCCCGCCGCCTGCCGACATCAGTTTTGGTGAGAGTGGCCTGAGCGGCATCATCGGCGGCCGTCTCGCCGCCGCTGGGATCAGCTTCGAGGCCGAGGATCTCGTCGGCGAGCGGCTCGACCACCGCACAGGCCAGCGCACGCTCACTATCGCCCGCCGCAACGAGCTGCTCGCCGACCTCTCACCACTGCCTGCCAGCGGCGTTGAGGGTGGCCTGCGCCACAGCGAGCTCTACACGTTGACGCTCGACCGCGCTGGCAATCCGATCGACCTTGGCGTTTTCGATGCGCGCCGCTTCCACGCCGGCGCGAAGCTGCCCGGGGCCGTCAGCACGCTCGTCTCCGGCGTCGGCAGTCTGCCACTGCGTCAGGGGATGCTGGTCGAGGTTGAGCAGCATCTTGATCTCAGTAATGCCGCGAGCCGCGCGGTGGCCGCCTCGTTCATCGCCGCGCTACGGGACCGCGGCGTCGGCTTCGGCCCGGCGGCAAGAGTCTCCGAGGCGCTGAAGGCAAGGATCAACAGCGACGGCGTCACGCTCGTCCGCAGCTATGGAATCGAGGGCCGCCGCAGCGGCTTTGGCGGCAAACTCGGCGCCGGCGTGGGGCTGGCCGGCAATTACCAGCGCAGCGTCGAGAACGCGACCCTGCTCGACGCCCGCGTGCGCGGAATCGACCAGAACTGGCGCGCGCGCAGCGACTGTCTGCAGGGGTAGTGGCGGGCAATTCGGGAGGCGGGAAAAGAATTCCACAAAGCGCGCGCAATGATGCGAACATACGTTCGTGTTGTACGCGGAACTCCACTGTCATTCGGCCTTTTCCTTCCTCGATGGTGCCTCGAGTCCCGATGAGCTCGTTGACGCCGCCGTCGCTCACGGCTACCGCGCGCTGGCGCTTACCGACCACGACAATCTCTGCGGCGCGATGGAGTTCGCGCAGGCCGCGAAGGGGGCTGGGCTGAAGGCGATCCACGGCGCTGAGGTTCGCGTCGTCCACGAGCGCGAGGACGACGCTGAGCACCACCACCTAACGCTGCTGGTCAAAGACGCGCAGGGCTGGAGCAACCTCTGTCGCCTTTTGACGCTGGCCCACGCGCACACCCGCGACGGCCGCGAGCGCGGGCAGCCGGAGCTGACGCTCGAACAGATTGAAGCCCACACGAAAGGGCTGATCTGCCTCAGCGGCTGCGCCGGCCACGGCTTCCACGACGAGCCAAGCCTGCGTCGCCTGCTGACGGCCTTCGGCCGTGACGATCTGCGGATCGAACTTCAGCGCCCGTTCGCGCGCCATGACCGCGCTCTGGGCCGTGAGCTGGCCGAGCGCGCGCGGCTGCTCGGCGTTCCCTGCGTCGCAAGCGGCAACGTCCACGCCCACGCGGCAAGCCGCGCGCCGCTGCAGGACACCTTCGTCGCCGTCCGCAGCCACCTCACGCTCGACGGCTGCGAGCCGCAGCGGCGCGGCAACCACAGCCACGTACTAGCGAGCCCGCAAGCGATGGCAGCACGCTTTGAAGACCACCCCGAGGCGCTCGCGGAAACGGAGCGGATCGCCGAGCGCTGCCAGTTCGACCTAACGAGTGACCTCGGCTACCGCTACCCGGGCGCTGAGGACGGCGGCGCCGACCGTGATCTCGTGCAGGCCTGCCAGGCCAGTTTCGATCACCGCTACCCGCACGGCCACCCATTACGCGACGAGGCCGCCGCAAGGCTCAGTGAAGAGTTGAAGATCATCGCCGGGCTTGGCCTCTCCGGTTTCTTCCTGCTGCACCGCGACATGTTGGAGCTTGCGCGCGAAGTCGCCGCCGAGGTGCGCGGCCCCAGCAGCGCCCGCGCGCTGTTGCCGCCGGGCCGTGGGCGCGGCTCCTCGGTCTCCTCGATCGTCTGTTACCTAACAGGCCTCTCTCACGTAGATCCTGTCGCCAACCGGCTCCTTCTTGGCCGCTTCTTAAGCGAGCAGATCACCGAGCTGCCTGACATTGATCTCGATTTCCCGCGCGACATTCGCGAGAAGCTGATCCCGCGGATCCACCAGCGCTACGGAGTGGAGCGAACGGCGCTCGTTGCCGCCTTCCCGACCTACAAGGCGCGCGGGGCAATCCGCGACTTTGGCGCTGCGCTCGGGCTGCCGGCTGGGGAGATCGAGCGCGTTGCCCGCTCCAGCGAAGGCTGGTCGCTACGCGGCTTTGACGAGCAGATCGCCGAGGCGATCGGTGAGGAGCGGGCGCAGAGCGGCCGCTGGCGCTGGCTCGCTGCGCTGGCGCGCGAAGCCTCCGGCCTGCCGCGCCACTTGGCCCAGCACTCCGGCGGCATGATCGTCGCGACAAGGCCGCTGATCGACTGCTGCCCGGTGGTTCCATCGGCGATCGAAGGGCGCCAGATCGCCCACTGGGACAAGGACTCCTGCGCCGACGCAGGCTTCCTCAAGATCGATCTGCTCGGGCTTGGAATGCTCTCCGCCGTCGAGCGCTGCGTTGAACAGATAGATGCACGCCGAGGCGAACGAATAGACCTCTCGCGAATTCCCTACGACGACCCGCAGGTTTACGAAGCAATTCAGCGCGGCGAAACAACCGGCGTCTTTCAGATCGAAAGTCGCGCGCAGATCGCCTCACTGCGACGCACAAGGCCAGCAAACCTTGACGAGATAACGATTCAGGTCGCGATCGTCAGGCCGGGGCCAATTCAAGGCGGCGCCGTCAATCCCTACATCAAACGGCGCCAAGCGCTGAACGCAAACCCCGACTTCAAGATCCCTTACCCGCACCACTCGCTAGAGCCGATCCTGCGTGAGACGCTCGGCACGATCATCTTTCAAGATCAGGTGATCGAAGTGGCGATGGCTTTCGCCGGCTTCAGCGCCGCCGAGGCTGCAGGGCTGCGCCGCGCGATGAGCCGCAAACGTTCGGCTGAGGCAATCGAATCGCACCGCCGCGGCTTCATCGAGGGAGCGATGGCGCGCTGGCCCGACGTCGATGAAACGCAGGCCGTCGAGGT
>WLNV01000092.1 GCA_009699615.1 Actinomycetota bacterium | reverse complement strand
TGGAACGGCTACGGCCATGTTGGGACACCCTTCTTGGCTCAAGATTGACTTTGATAAGGATACGCACCCGCGCCGATGCGGGATGAGCGGCGGGTTCCGTTGGCTGCCGCGCGGCGTGGGACAATCGGCCGATGGAACTTGACGGCTGGAACGTAGTCCTGTGGCTCCACCTGCTGGCGATGGCGTTCTTCATCGGCGGCCAGCTCTTCCTCGGGATCGCAGTGGTTCCCGTATTCCGCTCCCAAGGCGGCAGCGAAGGGCCCGCACACGACTGGATGGTGCCGATTGCGCGGCGCTTTGGCTGGGCTTCGCTGATTGCGTTGGGGCTGGCGCTCGTGACCGGCGCGGCGATGGCTTCGCACCAGGACCTCTGGCAGGAAACGGCGATGAACATCAAGCTCGGGCTGGTCGTGGTCGCGATCGTTCTCGTTTGCCTGCACATCTTTGTCACGAAGGGGACCAACCGCTTGCTGCAGACGTTGATCCTGCTCGACTCGCTGGCGATCGTGCTCGTCGCAACCGCGCTCTAGGCTGCGCCTGTGAACTTCGCCCGTGACGTGGTGGCAGCGATGCCGCCTGAGAGCCTGGCGCTGATTGAGCTCGCCCGTGATGGCTCGCGGCGCGAATGGAGCTTTGGTGATTGCACGGAGCGATCGGCCGCTATTGCTGCTGCGCTGACCGACGCCGGCGTTGGGCGCGGCGATGTTGTGATCACGATGATCGGCAACCTGCCGGAGTGGGTTTGGGCGATGGTCGCCTGCTTCCGCTGCGGCTTCGTGGCGCTGGCCTGCTCCGAGCAGCTCCGCGCCGATGACCTGAAGCTCCGCTTGGAGATGACAGCGCCGAAGGCGATCGTGGCCGACGAGCGCAACCGCGAAGTACTCGAAGCCTCCTCCCCTCCCTGTCCGATCATCTGGATCGGCGATGATGGAGTCACCGACCCTGCGCGCGCCGCCGACGCGCCCGACTTCGCAGAGATGGAAGGCGACGAACCGTGCCTGATCACCTTCACCAGCGGCACGACCGGCGAGCCGAAGGGCGTGGTCCACGGCCAGCGCTACCTGCCAGCTCAAGCGCTCCAGGCTGAACACTGGCTCGGCGCGCGGCCCGGTGAGCTGGTTTGGTGCACCGCAGCAACAGGCTGGAGCAAATCTGCGCGTAATGTCTTCATTGCGCCTTGGATCACCGGTGCGGCGGCCCTGCTGCACGACGCGCGCTTCGATCCCGAAGAGCGGCTCGCAATCATCGAAGCCGAGCAGGTGAACGTGCTCTGCATGGTGCCGACAGAGTTCCGCGTGATCGCGAAGCGCGCGTCGCCACGGCCTGTCGCCTCGCTGCGCTCAATGGTCGCCGCTGGTGAGCCGCTGAACCCGGAGATCCTGCGCGCCTACCACGAGGCGACCGGGGTTTGGATCCGCGACGGCTACGGCCAAACCGAGACAGGCCATTCGATCGGCCACGCACCCGATGGCTCGCAGCCCCCGGCCGGGGCGATGGGCAAGCCGCTGCCGGGGATCAAACTCTGGATTGAGGATGATGAGATCGTGCTCGACCCCCTGAGCGAGCCGACCTTCTTCCTCGGCTACATCGGCGAGGGCGCGCGCCAAGTTGACGGCGGCTGGGAGATTGACGACCGCCAGCAGGGCGGCCCGTGGCACTCCGGCGATGAGGCGCACGAAGAGGACGGCTACTTCTACTTCGACGCCCGCGCCGACGACGTGATCATCTCGGCCGGCTACAGAATCGGCCCGTTCGAAGTGGAGTCGGCGCTGCTGACGCACCCGGCCGTGGCCGATGTGGCGGCCGTCGCGGCGCCGGACGAGGAACGCGGCGCGGTCGTGCGCGCCGTGATCGTGCTCCGCGAAGGCTTCACCGCTTCCGACGAACTTGTCACCGAACTGCAGCAGTACGCGAAAGAGCAGACTGCGCCCTACAAGTACCCACGGATCATCGATTTCGTTGACGAGCTGCCGAAGACAAACAGCGGCAAAGTGCGCCGCGCCGACCTGCGCTGACCGAACCGGCGCCAACGTCGCCGAGATGTGGTTTTATACGCAGCATGAAAAGGCACTTCACACCTTCGCTGGTCATCTCTGTGATGGCCCTCTTCGTCGCCCTCGGCGGCGCGAGCTACGCAGCAATCAAGCTCCCGGCGAACTCGGTCGGCGCGGCACAGATCAAGAAGAACGCGGTCGACTCAAACAAAGTGAAGGATCGCTCACTGCTCGCAACCGACTTCAAGGCCGGGCAACTCCCCCGCGGCGAGACGGGCGCCACCGGCGCTGCTGGCGCTACCGGCGCTACTGGCCAGACGGGCGCGACCGGGGCTAGAGGTACCGCCGGGCCAACGTTCTCCTTTGCCTACTCGAACCTCATAACTCCGGTGACAATTTCTTCCGCCGGCACGCAAATCCTCAACCGGACCATCAGCATCCCCTACTCCGGCAAATTGACAGTCAACTTCACCGGGCGCATCGAGCTCGGTGGCGGCGCGAGCCTTGGAAACGACGCACAGGCAACGTGCAGTGCCTTCGTCAACCCTCCGACTGGCGGCTCGACACAGGTGAGCCAGATCATTCCTAGCTCGCCGGCGAAGTATTTCGGCGGCATTACTTATCAGGGGGGCGTGATTTCCCTCGCCTTTGGCTTCGACGTGGCAACCGCGGGCAGCTACTCGCTCTCGTTCAGCTGCTCCAAGCAGAACCTAACTGGCACGCCCACATTGGAGTTCGATCGCTACGACATGACCGGCGTTCTCACGGGTAGCTAGAGGCCCGCGCGGAGCGAGTCGGTAGCGGCAGCAAGACCAAGTAGACAATCGCGCTGATTCTGTCTGAAGCGGAGCGCGGCGCCGTCGTGCGCGCCGTAGTTGTGCTGCGCGAAGGGTTCACTGCTTCAGACGAACTCGTAACCGAACTGCAGCAGTACGCGAAAGAGCAGACCGCGCCCTACAAGTACCCACGAATCATCGACTTTGTAGACGAGCTGCCGAAGACCAACAGCGGCAAACTGCGGCGCGCAGACCTGCGCTGAGCGAACCGGCGCCAACATCGCCGAAATGTGGTTGTATACGCGGCATGAAAAGGCACCTCACACCTTCCTTGGTTATCTCTGTGATGGCCCTCTTCGTCGCCCTCGGCGGCGCGAGCTACGCCGCGGTCAAGATCCCGAAGAACTCGGTCGGCGCGGCGCAGATCAAGAAGAACGCCGTCACCTCCGCGAAAGTGAAGGACCGCTCACTGCTTGCCAAAGACTTCAAAGCCGGGCAGATTCCCGCCGGCGCGAAGGGCGACACCGGCGCGAAGGGCGACACCGGCGCGACGGGTCCGGCGGGGCCAACGGCTTCGGCTTACGCCAGTAACAACATCAACCCGAATACGTCGCTCACTCCCGGCGGAGTCAACTTCACGGTCCTCGATACGACTACACCCGAGGCGGGCAGCGGCACGATGACCATCACTACCCGCAGCCGGGTCGTCGCCGATGCCAGCGTTTCGCTCTTCAAGGGAACCGGCGCGTGGAATGCGGCAGCCGACGTTGACTGCCAGATTCAAGCTGCAAGCCTCAGCGGAACCGTTTCAATTGGCCAGGTTGCTCGAACGACACTTACTACCACTGTCCTTGGCGGCGCCGTGTACTCGGAGGCCAGCCTCTCGGGTGCAATCAGCCTAGATCCTGGCGAGTACGGCTTCCGGGTCCTGTGCCAGCAGGCCAACGGTGTCAACTCGGCCGCAACACCGACCTATGACAAGGGTGACCTCACCGTCATCGCCACCGGCATCTAAGGAGCTGCACCCATGCGCCGCCACCTCACCCCCTCCCTCGCCATCTCGATGATCGCCCTCTTCGTCGCCCTCGGCGGCGCGAGCTATGCCGCGGTCAAGATCCCGAAGAACTCTGTCGGCAACACGCAGCTACGTAAGGACGCCGTGACCTCAGCGAAAGTGAAGGACCGCTCGCTGCTTGCGACCGACTTCAAGACCGGCCAGCTCCCTCGAGGTGCGACCGGCGCGACAGGTGCGACCGGTGCGACCGGAGCAGCCGGTGCAAGTGGCGTGACCGCTGCGAACGGCACCTCCGGGTCGGCGCTCGGGATCACTCTCTCGGGCACGCCTCAGGAAGTGATGTCAACAACAGTCAGCTCGGGGCCAGCCGGGAGAATGGTCGTAACCGGGAGCTTCCGGATGTACAATCAGACCGTCTCAGCAGGTGGCTCCAGCTGTATCGTGAACATCGATGGTGCCCCCGCCTCTCAGCCAACATGGACCTTTGGTGGCGTCGTTCAGAACGTAGGGGAATACATCATCAACAATGACTGGCAGGTGCCGGTCGTCGCGAGTGCCACGGTAACAGCCGGAACGCACACGGCGTCGGTCGTCTGCACCAAGGTCGGCCCTGGCACGACGGTCGCCTACAGCGGCGATCTAGTGGCTTTTGTCGCTGCCAACTAGCAGCTAGCTGGCAGTAATCTCGGCCGCCATCTCGTCGAAGACGGCGACGAAGGCGTCTACTGCGACGTCGGTGTGGGCCACTGAGAGCGTCCATTCCTCTTCGCGGCCGGGCGTCATGAAGATGCCGCGGTTCATGTTGAAGAGCCAGGCCAGATCGCTCAGTTCAGGGTCCTGGTTCTCCTTGAACGATTCGTAATCGACGACCTTGATCGGCGAGAAGGTGACGCAGCCCTTGGAGCCAACACCGACGCTGTAGCCGGAGAGGTTGTAACGCTCAATCACGCCGGTGCAGCCAGTCATCAGGCGGTTGTTGAGGTGGTTGAGGTGGAGGTAGGCGTCGGGGGTCAGAACCTCTTCGAGGTTGGCTCGCGCCGCTGCCATCCCGAGCGGGTTGCCGTTGTAGGTGCCGACTTGGTAGACGCTGCCATCGGCAACGCAAGCCATCACTTCAGCGCTGCCGCCGATCGCGCCGACCGGCAGGCCGCCACCGAGCGCCTTGGCGAGCGTTACGAGATCGGGAAGTACGCCGTAGAGCTCGGTTGCGCCGCCGGGAGCGATGCAGAGGCCGGTCTTGACCTCGTCAAAGATCAGAACGATGCCGTGCTTGGCCGTTAGCTCACGGACCGCGGCGAGGTAGCCGGGCTCGGGAAGAACGACGCCGAGGTTCATCATCGCCGCCTCCATGATCACGCAGGCGGGGAGGCGACCTTCCTTCTTCAGAGCTTCGATCCGGTGCTCCATCGCGTCAACGTCGTTGAAAGGAACAGCGACGGTCATGTCAACGGTTGCCTGCGGAATGCCGGCGCCGTAAGGAAGTGAAGCGAGGTTGTTGCGATCGCCGATCTCGTCGTAGGGAACTCCGATCGAAACCATCACGCCGTCGTGGTGGCCGTGGTAGGAGCCGAAGATCTTCATGATCGTGTCGCGGCCGGTGTGGGCGCGGGCGATGCGGATTGCGTCCATCGTCGCTTCCGAGCCGGAGTTGACGAAGCGCCACTGCGGCAGACCCCAGCGGCGAGCTAGTTCTTCGCCGACGATGATTGCGTCCTCAGTTGGGGCCGCAAAGTGGGTGCCGTCGGCGTAGCGGTCACGGATCGCGCGGCCGATCTCCGGGTTGGCGTGACCTTGAACCATCGAGCCGAAGCCGTTGTGGAAGTCGTACATCTCGTTGCCGTCAACGTCCCAGACGTTGCAGCCGGCGCCGCGCTGAAGGTAGATCGGCCATGGATCGCGCAGCTGGTAAGAGGAGGCAACGCCGCCGGAAAGGCTCTTCATCGCGCGTTGGTACATCTGCTGCGACTGCTTCGTTGAATCGTTGAGCCGCTGTTCTTCGCGGGCGGTCAGTTCGGCGATTCGGCTGCGATCAAGCTCCACTGCAGTAGGCACTGCCATTTGAGGCCTCCACTAATTGCGCTGCTTATCGGTTAATTCTAACTGACGCGCTCAGTCGGTGACTGACACGATCGCGTCTATCTCGACCTGAGCGCCACGGGGTAAAGCCGCAACTCCCACTGCGGCCCGCGCTGGCGGGTCGCTGGGGAAGAACTCGGCGTAGACCTCGTTGACCTCGGCGAAGGCCGAGAGGTCGGTCATGTAAACGGTGCAGCGAACTGCGTCCTCAAGCCTGGCCCCTGCTGCGCTGCAGACGAGCTGCAGATTCTCGAGGCAACGGCGGGCCTGCTCGGCGGGAGTGCTGCCGACAATCTCGCCGCTCGCTGCATCAAGCGGGATCTGGCCGGAGCAGAACAGCAATCCGTTCGTCTGCACGGCGTGCGAGTAAGGGCCAACGGCGGCCGGGGCTGCCTCAGCGTTAATGGTCTTTCGATCATTGCTCATGCCTCTCACGCTAGCGTGCGATAGATGGCAAACGCGCTGAAGTCTGAAACCTCGCCCTACCTGCTGCAGCACGCCGAAAACCCTGTCGATTGGTTGCCGTGGGGCGACGAGGCGCTGGAGCGCTC
>WLNV01000091.1 GCA_009699615.1 Actinomycetota bacterium | reverse complement strand
CACGAGTTCCGTGGCACCTACCACGTGCTCGGAGGCGCGCTGTCGCCGATCGACGGGATCGATGCCGACGATTTGAAGATCGCTGAGCTTTACGCACGAATCGAGAGCGCCGATCCAAAGATCGCCGAGATCGTGCTGGCGACCAACCCGACGACGACCGGTGAGGCGACGGCATTGCAGATAGCGCGCGGCGTTCACGAGCGCGCCCCGGACGTCGCAGTAACGCGGCTTGCCTCCGGGCTGCCGGTCGGAGCGGACCTCGAGTACGCCGACGAAGTGACGCTGGGCCGCGCGATGATGGGCCGCCGCGCCGTCTGAGCGGTCGCAGCCGACCGCACACAGACCGCGAACGCTCGTATCCTTGGCCGCTATGGCTGACGCGACGATCGTTATGAAGTTCGGGGGCAGCTCAGTGGCTGACGCTGAGCGGCTCCGCCGTGCCGCCGAACGGATAGTCAAACGGCGCGAAGAGGGCCACCGCGTCGTCGCCGTGCTCAGCGCCCGCGGCAAGGAGACCGATCGCCTGATCGAGGCCGCCTACGAGGTCTCCGACAACCCTGATCCGCGCGAGATGGACATGCTGCTCTCAACCGGCGAACGCGTCTCATGCGCGCTCTGCGCGATGGCGATCAACGACCTTGGTCACCAGGCGATCTCACTGACCGGCTCGCAGGCTGGAATCGTTACCGACACAACGCACACCAAGGCGAGGATCCTCGACGTTCGCGCCGACCGAATCAGCGAAGCGCTCGACAACGACAACATCGTGCTCGTCGCCGGCTTCCAAGGCGTCTCTACGACGAAGGATGTGACGACGCTCGGCCGCGGCGGCTCCGATACGACGGCCGTTGCGCTGGCCGCTGCGCTCGGCGCAGAAGAGTGCGAGATCTACACCGACGTCGCCGGCGTCTTCAGCGCCGATCCAAGAATCGTGCCCGACGCGCGCAAGCTGTCGGTCGTTTCATCTGAAGAGATGCTTGAAATGTCATCGTCGGGAGCAGGCGTGCTGCAGCTGCGCAGCGTTGAGTACGCCCGCAACCATGGCGTCCGTATCCACTGCAGGTCGAGCTTTGAGGACGGTCCCGGTACCGTGGTCCTCGCGGAGAATCAGACAATGGAACATCCACTCATCACAGCCGTAACTCATTCGACCGACGAGGCTCGCGTCACCGTGATCGGCGTGCCCGACACGCCCGGTGCCGCTGGTCAGATCGCGACCGCGCTGGCAGAGGCCAACGTCAACGTTGACATGATCATTCAGAACGAGCCGGTCTCGAAGGACACTCGCGCCGATATGTCATTCACGGTGCCGCGCGACGACCTGCGCGCCGCGCACGAAGCGCTCGACAGCTTGAAGCCTGTGATGGGAATCGGCGATATCGCGACCGACCGCGAGATGGGCAAGGTCTCAGTGATCGGCGCTGGAATGAAGTCGCACCCAGGCGTGGCGGCGAAGGTCTTCAGCGTGCTCGGTGGTGAGGGAATCAACATCGAGATGATTTCGACTTCGCCAATCAAGATTTCCTGCGTGATCGCCGGTGACCGCGTCGAGGATGCGGTCCGCGCACTGCACAGCGCCTTCGAACTGAGCGGCGATGACACGATCCGCGCCGAAGAGCCGTTCGGGCTGCCGCCGTCATGAGAATCGCAGTCGTTGGCGCAACCGGCGCGGTCGGCCGCCTGCTGCTTGCAATGTTGAGCGAGCGGGGTGTCGCCGCCGACGAGGTCGTCCCCTTCGCCAGCGAGCGCTCGGCAGGGACCGTTCTCGAAGGCTACGGCGAAGTTCAGCCACTGAGCTCGGAAACGATCGCCAATTTCGATCTCGCTCTCTTCTCCGCAGGCGGATCAACGTCGCGCGAGTGGGCGCCGCAGTTTGCCGCCGCCGGCGCGCTCGTCGTTGACAACTCTTCCGCTTGGAGGATGGACGATCAGGTGCCACTCGTCGTCAGCGAGATAAACCCCGACGCGATCGCCGACGCCCCGAAGGGGATCGTCGCCAACCCAAACTGCACGACGATGGTTGCAATGCTGCCGCTCAAGGCGCTGCACGACCGCTTTGGCCTAACGGCGATGGTCGCCACCAGCTACCAGGCGGCAGGCGGCGCCGGTCGCAGCGGCATCGATGAGCTCGCGGCGCAGGTTCCGGTGCTGCACGAGGACGTCGACCTGCTCCTCAACGATGGCGAGAAGGCGGCGCGCAAGGTCACCGCGGAAGTCCACGCCAACACGCTTGCCTACAACGTTGTGCCGATGCTCGGCGAGCTAGAAGCGAACGGCTACACCGACGAAGAGATGAAGCTTCAGAACGAGAGCCGCAAGATTCTCGGGCTTCCCTCGCTTCAGGTCAGCCCGACCTGCGTGCGCGTGCCGGTGATGGTCGGCCACGCGATCGAGATTCGCGCCAGCTTTGAGCGCGAGGTTGACCTTGACGACGCGCTGGCAGCGCTCGCGGCGTTCCCGAACCTTGTTGTCGAAGCGGCGCCAACGCCGCTTGAGTGGGCCGGGCGCGACGAGGTTGCCGTAGGCCGCGTGCGGCTCGACCTCGATGATCCAAAGAGCATCAACTTCTTCGTTGTCGGTGACAACCTGCGCAAAGGCGCAGCGCTGAACACCGTTCAGATCGCCGAGCTGGCGATCGCGCGCGGCCTAGTCGGTTAGCGGCGGCTACCAGCCGCTAACGCCGCCGACAACCGCCTGTGACCAGTCGATCACCGAGGTTGGCTTGACGACGTGATGCTGCAGGCCGAGTTCCTTCGGCGAAAGGCCGAGCGCCAAACCGACAAGCTGGGGAAGGTGCAGAACCGGCATGTTCAGCTCGCGTCCAACCTGCTTGGAGGCCATTGGCTGCTGCAGATCAAGGTTGAGGTGGCAGAGGGGGCAGGGGGTGACGAGGCAGTCGGCCTCGGCGTCAACGGCGTCGCCGAGGTGGCGGCCTGCCTGCTCCAGCGAAGCTTCCTTGTTCATCGTGATGATCGGGAAGCCGCAGCACTTGTGTGAGCCGGCGTAATCAATCACGGTGCCGCCGAGCGTTTCAATTACCTGCCCGAGGTACTCGTCACGCGGTTGCGCGCGGTTGATGTCGAGCCGATCTGTTGGGCGGACGATGTAACAGCCGTAGAACGGGCCGACGCGCAGGTCGGTCAGCGGCTGCTTGACGAGCGTCTTCAGCTTGTCGAGGCCGATCTCCTCAACCAATACCCAGAGGAAGTTCTTGTTGATGATTCCGTCCTGATACTCAAGGCCCTCGTCGGAGAGCGTCTCGTTGACCTGCGCGCGGTACTCGGCGCTGGCATCGAGCCGCTGCTGGCACTCGCTCTGCGCGCCCTGGCAGGTTGAGCAGATGTTCATCATCAGGTCTGCGCCCTTCGTGATCTCCTGCTGGGCGAGCGCGAATGTGCGGGCGTTAAGCGTGTCGGCAAGCTCCTGACTGTGCTCGGCGATCACGCCGGCGCCGCAGCAGTTCGCGCGATCGAGTTCAACCAGTTCGATGTCGAGCATCGGTGCGACGGCAGCCATCGAGCCGTGCAATTCAGCGGTGAAACCGCGACTTACGCAGCCGGGCCAGTAGGCAACTTTCATAGTTTCCTTTCGTACCTTAAGCGCTCGAGCCTTCGGTGCCGTCGGGTGCGACGGCGGCCGGCTCGGTTGCTTCGATCGCCTCGGCGACCTCGGCGTTGGGTGCATTGTCGGCGTCGGTGCCGCTGATGTAGAGGTTGAACTCGGTGCGCTCCTCGCGCCCTTCGACGATCTCGAAGATCCTCTTGACGCCGTCCGGCGCCTTGTGGGGATGGAGCAGCGCCTTCCCTGGCGTCATCTTGCGGCGCAGTAGCGCGGTCACAACGATCGGAAGGCTGGCGATCAGCTCCGGTACGGCGCGCGGATGGAACTTTCCGCCGTACGAATCGGGCAGCAGGTCGGCCTCGTGGAGGATGCCGTTCTTCTCGATGTTGTTCACGAAGGCCATCTCGTGACGTTCACCGTTGTTGCGGTCCTTGATGTGGAAGTCGTTGCCGGCGATCCGGCGCAGTCGCATGATCTGGTTCATCGGCGCGACGCCCTTCGGGCAAGCCTCGATGCACTTGAAGCAGTGCGTGCAGTCGTAGATGCCGTGCTTGTCCTCGCTGAGATCCTTCAGCCGCTGCTCGTGGGCGGCGTCACGCGGGTCGCCGACGAAGCGGTAGGTCTTGGCCAGCGCGGCGGGGCCGACAAAGAGCGGGTCAACTTCCATCGAAAGACAGTCGGAGACGCAGGCGCCGCACTGAATGCAGGCCATCGACTGGGTTACGTCAATCATCGATTCGCGCGAGACGATGTACTCGCGCTCGGGGACGGGCTCCTTGCCAATCAGCCATGGCGTGACGCGCTGGATCTTCTTCCAGTGGACGGCGTCCATGTCAACGATCAGGTCCTTGATGATCGGCATGTTGCCCATCGGCTCTACTTCGATTACTCCGTCTTCACCGGCGCTTGCGAGCGCGTCATCGAGGTGGGTGTGGCAGGCGAGGCCGGGCTTGCCGTTGACGCGCACGCCGCACGAACCACAGATTGCAGCGCGGCATGAGCAGCGAACGCCGATCGAGCCGTCCTTTTCATTACGCGCCTGAAGGATCCCTTCGAGCACCGAGCGGTGCGGCTCAAGGTCAACGGTGTGCTCGTCCCAATACGGGGCGGCGCCTGACTCCGGGTCGTAGCGGCGGATCTTGAGCTTGAATTCGGCCATTGGTTCTTTCCGGTACGGGGGCTTAGTAGGTGCGCGCTTCAGGCTGCCATTCGGTGATCGTGACTTCGGAGTAGGAGATCTTCGGCGCGTCGCCACCGTTGCGCGAGACGTCGATGTGCTTGAGCCACTCGGCATCATTGCGCTCGGGGTAGTCGGTACGGAACTGGGCTCCGCGCGACTCCTTGCGTTCGAGCGATGCGACGACGATCGCTTCCGCGCAGTCGAGCATGTAGTCGAGCTCAACGGCTCCGAGTACGTCCTGGTTGAAGACGGCGCCCTTGTCATCGACGTAAGCGGTCTTGGCCTCTTCCTTGAGGCGGCGGACCGTCTCGTGAGCGATCTGCAGCCCTGCTTCGTCGCGGTAGACGGCTGCGTAACGGTTCATCGTCGTGCCGAGCTCGTGCTTGATCTCGGAGACGCGGCGGCCGGTCTTCGGCCGTTCGAGGATCTCAGCGATCATTGCGCGGTCCCTGTTGAGCTGCTCGTCGGTGGTCGTCGGCATGTTCATCGAAAGTGCTCGGGCGGCGGCGTGCTCGCCGGAGCGTCGGCCGAAGATCAGCGTGTCGAGCAGCGAGTTGGCGCCGAGGCGGTTGCCGCCGTGGACGGAGACGCAGGCAACCTCACCGGCGGCGTAGAGGCCGGGTAGCGGCGTGGCCCCGTTGATGTCGGTCTTGACGCCGCCCATGATGTAGTGCATCCCCGGTTGGATGATGATCGGCTCGCGCGTGATGTCGACGCCGGCGAAGTCCTTGCCGATGTTGACGATCTCGCGCAGCGCTTCGAGTGTGCGCTTGCGCGGGACGACGGTGATGTCGAGGTAGATCCCCTGCTTGTCGGGGCCAACGCCGCGCCCTTCGTTGATTTCGGTCTGCTCTGCGCGCGAGACAACGTCGCGCGAGGCCAGCTCCATCTTGTTCGGCGCGTACTTCTCCATGAAGCGCTCGCCCTCGGAGTTGAGCAGGTGGGCGCCTTCGCCGCGCGCGCCCTCAGTAATGAGGAAGCCGTTCTCAGCGAGAGTCGTTGGGTGGTACTGGATCATCTCCATGTCCATCAGTGGAGCGCCGGCCTGGTAGGCCTGGGCGATTCCGTCACCGGTGCAGATCAAGGCGTTGGTCGTGGGCTGGAAGCATTGACCGGCGCCGCCGGAGGCGAGGATCACGCTCTTGGCGCTGAAGGTTTCCATCTTGCCGCTGCGGATTTCGCGCGCAACTGCGCCGACGCACTCACCGTCGTCGTTGATGATCAGCGAAGTCACGAACCATTCTTCGAAACGGTCGATCACTTCGTGGTGCTTCATTAGCTGCTCGTAGAGAACGTGGAGCAGTGCCTGACCGGTGATGTCGGCAACGTAGGCGGTCCGCTTCATTGAGGCGCCGCCGAAGGCGCGCAGATCCATCTCGCCCTTCTCGTTGCGGTGGAATGTGACGCCGGCGTGCTCGAGCCACATCACTTCGGCCGGTGCCTCGCGGCACATCACTTCGATTGCGTCCTGATCGCCGAGGAAGTCGGAGCCCTTGACTGTGTCGTAGGCGTGAGAGCGCCAGTCGTCGACGGGGTTGATCGCTGCGTTGATGCCGCCTGCTGCGGCAACCGAGTGCGAGCGCACCGGATGAACCTTGGAGAGGATTGCGACCGTGGCGCCGGCCTTGGCTGCGGCGATCGCGGCGCGTTGCCCTGCGAGACCGGCTCCGATGATTAGTACGTCGTATGCGGGCATAGCTCCGTTGGGGTCGTGTTG
>WLNV01000090.1 GCA_009699615.1 Actinomycetota bacterium | reverse complement strand
GAGGCTGAATGCTCGGCGGCGGAGGAGATCCTCAAGCCGACCTGGCGTTGCGACGACAATGTGCGACTTGGCTGCCGTGCGAGCCTGCTTCTCAAGGCCAACGCCGCCGTAGACGGCTGTCACCTTCAGCGCGCGGGCGTGGGCGATCGGGTAGCTCTCATCAACAATCTGTGTTGCGAGCTCACGCGTTGGCGCAAGAATCAGCGCCGATGGGCGAGCGTCTTCGGCCGAGATCAGGTCAATCAACGGCACCATGAAGGCGAGCGTCTTGCCGGAGCCGGTTGGCGACTTGGCAAGCACGTCCTTACCGGCGAGAACGTCGCCGATGACCTTCGTTTGAATTGCGAAGGGCGCAGTGAAACCGCGTTCCTTCAGAGCGTGCGAAACCGCACTGGATACGCCGAGATCGGCGAAAGACTGCGTAGACATCTAAATACTCCTTGGTGTGCCCGCACCGGGAATGGAGCGGGGCGATTCGGGAGAGAACAACTGACCCGAACCGCCGTTGGTGGCGGGACCCAAGAAAGCTGACCTCCGTCCAGCAAGACGCTGAACGCACTAGGGAGAGTAGCGGTAAGGCGATAGGGGATCGGTAGGTTTCTCTCATGAGCAAGCTTCGCGACCGCGCCGAGCGCGAGATTGGGCCGCGCGTGATCGTTGCCGCGTCGACCGTGACGGCGCCCGCACGCGCCGCCGCTGCGGCGCGCCGCGCGACCGGTCGTTCAGGTCGCCTGGAGCTTTACTTCGGCTTTGATGATCCCGCCAGCGCATTCGCCGTTATTGACTTGGCGCGGCGGCTCGAGGGCCGCAAGGTCATCTTCGATCTCTTGCCCGTGGTTGTCAGGGGAATCGCGGATGACCCTGCGCTGGAGCGAAAGCGGATCTACGGCGTCACAGATGGCCGTCGTCTCGCGAGAAGGATCGGTTTGACGCTCTCGCGTAGCGAGCCGATAGATCCGCAGCAGACGGCCTTCCTTGCGGGCTGGGCCGCCGGCGCGCCGCGTGGGGCAGCGCTGACGCGGTTCTGCGTCGCAGCCTGCAGCAGGCTCTGGTTTGAGAGCGACGGGCCGATCGGCGAAGGGCGATACGAAGAGCTCTGGCGCGAGTGTTTCGGCGCTGCACCGTTCACAGACGAGGCTGCGGTCCGCGCGAACGAGAAGCAGATGACGAGGCGCGGCCCGTATGAGACGCCTGCAGCATCGATCGGGGGGCGCTGGTTCTTTGCTCAGGACCGCTCGGCGCAGATTGCCGACTGGCTCGACGAACTCGGCTGGACGGTGAAGTGATGGCTGCCGCGCGCGTTGATTACTTCTACTCGTTCCGCAGCCCCTATTCCTACCTCTCGGCGCCGCGTGGCTTTGCACTGGCCGACGAGTTTGAGATCGATCTCCACTTCCGCGGGGTATTGCCGATGATGATGCGCGGCGAATCGGTGCCGGTCGCCAAGCGGCTGCACACGATGCGCGACGTTAAACGCGAGGCCGATCGGCTCGGGATGCCGTTCGGGCGAATTCACGACCCGCTCGGCGACGGCGCAACGCGCTGCCTCGCGGTAAGCGAATACGCGATCGATCAGGGTCGCGCGCGTGAGTTTGTCTTGGCGGCAGGGCTAGGAATCTGGGGCGAGGCGACCGATCCTGCGACCGAGGAAGGGCTGCGGCGGATCTGCGAAGCGGCTGGTTTGGACTGGGACGGCTGCAAAGCGGCGTTGATCGACCCGCTGATCGCCGCGCGCGTTGAGGCGAACACCAATGAACTGGTTGAGATTGGGCACTGGGGAGTGCCGGTCTTTGTCTTCGAAGGCGAGCAGTTTTGGGGCCAGGACAGAATTGATGATCTTGCGCTGGTGCTCAGCGACGCCGGGCTCGCACGCCGCTAGCTCAGTATTTTGCGCGCCGCGGTTGTTATTGACCGGTCGCGGCTCTAGGTTCTCCGTCAAGACGTCAATCGGGGGAGAATCAGTGTCAACTGAGCAGAGCGCACCACAGGCATCTCTGGAGGAAAAGCCACGTAACAAGGCGGTCTTCAAGTGGGTGTTGATGATCGCGCTCGTGACCTTCTTCGCCGGCCTGCTGTTCGGCTACGACCAAGGCGTTATTTCGGGCGCACTGAAGGGGATTGGCAACAGCTTCAACGTCGGCGACGGCGCCAAGCAGATCATCACCTCGTGGGTAACTCTTGGCGCGCTGATCGCTGCGCTCGTCGCAGGCATGTCAGCCGATCGCTTCGGCCGCCGCCCAGTTCTGCTCGCCGCGGGGCTGCTGTTCATCGCAGGCGCAGTCATTCAGGCGGTCACCCCCGGCGTTGAGATTCTTGTCCTCGGCCGCCTGATCACGGGCTTCGGCATCGGCTTTGCTTCGGTCATCGCGCCGCTCTACGCGGCTGAGATGGCACCGCAGCGGATTCGCGGGAGGATCGTCTCGACCTACCAGCTTGCGATCACCTTCGGCATCTTCATCGCCTACCTCGTTAGCGACTTGCTCGACTCAGCCGAGTGGCGAACGATGTTCCTGCTTGCCGCAGTGCCAGGCGTGATTCTGATCATCTGCGTGATGATCGTCCCAGAGTCGTCGCGGTGGTACGTCAAAATGGGGCGCAAGGACAAGGCTCGCGAATCGCTCTCGAAAGTCACCGAGCCGGCTGAAGTTGAGAAGGAACTGAGCGAGGTTGAGGCGCAGGTCAACGCCGAGGCCGCAGACGGCGAAGCAACCTGGGCGGAGGTCTTTAGCCCGCGCGTGCGCAAGGCGCTGATCGTCGGCGTTGGGCTTGCGATCTTCCAGCAGATCACCGGCATCAACGCGATCATCTATTACGCGAGCACGATCTTCGAGAGCGCAGGGCTCGTCAGCACGAAGTCGCAGACCGTCGCAACGCTCTACTGCGTCGGCCTGACAAACGTGCTGGCGACCTTCATTGCCGTTGCCTACATCGACCGCTTCGGCCGTCGGCCACTGCTGCTGATGGGCTTCATCGGCATGTTCGTTTCGCTCTGCGCCGTTGCGATCGGATTCGGCACGCAGTCGACGGCCGATACCGGCGCTGGTCCATCGATCGTCGGCATCATCACGATGGTCGGGCTCGTCGTCTTCATCGCCTCGTTTGCCTTCTCGCTCGGGCCGGTCGTCTGGACGATCATCTCCGAGATCTACCCAGGCAGGGTGCGAGGGAAAGCTGTTTCGTTCGCGACCGCCGCCAACTGGGGCGCAGCGTTCCTCGTCGCCGAGTTCTTCCTCACTCTGACGAGCGGGATTGGCGAGTCGGCGACCTTCTTCCTCTTTGCCGCGATGTGCATCCTCGGCTTCATCTTCACTTGGCGCTACGTGCCTGAGACGCGCGGCCGCTCGCTCGAGGAGATTCAGGAGATGTGGAACAAGGGCGGCTCAATCAAGTCATGGGACGAGACCGCTCCGAAGCCTTAGCCTTGTGGATCAGTTAGCGGAGATGGTGGCGAGCAGCGGTTTAGTGCTTTCGCCGTGGTCGTAATTGACCGTCCGCGGCTATAGGTTTTGACCGAGCCCTCAATTGACGGAGAGGCAATGTCGACTGCCCAGCGCACGCCAGAAGTAGGTCAGCCACGCAGTAAGTCTGTTCTCAAATGGGTGCTGGTCATCGCGCTCGTGACCTTCCTTGGTGGGACGCGGTTCGGCTACGACCAAGGCGTAATTGCCGGCGCGCTCAAGGGCATCGAGGGGAGCTTCAGGGTAGGCAATTTTGCGCAGGAAGTGATCACCTCGTGGGTCACTCTAGGTGCGCTTGTTGCTGCCTTGGTTGCAGGCATTGCGGCAGACCGGTTCGGGCGCCGCCCAGTCTTGCTCGCCGCAGGGTTGCTGTTCCTTGCAGGCACGATAATTCAGTCAATCACGCCCGGGCTGGAGATCCTCCTCGTTGGCCGCCTGGTTGCCGGTTTCGGTATCGGCTTTGCTTCGGTGATCGCGCCGCTCTACGCGGCTGAAATGGCTCCGAAGCGGATCCGAGGCCGGATCGTCTCGACCTACCAGCTGGGAATCACCTTTGGAATCTTTCTCGCTTACCTGGTGAGCGATCTCTACGACTCGGCCGAGTGGCGGATGATGTTTCTAGTCGCCGCCGTTCCCGGCGTCCTGCTGATCATTGGAATATTGGTCGTGCCGGAGTCGGCGCGCTGGCTCGTGAAGATGGGGCGCACTAAGGAGGCCCGTGAATCGCTAGAGAAAGTTACCGAGCCGGCTGATGTCGAGAAGCAGCTCAGCGATGTTGAGGCCGAGGTCAACGCCGAGGCCGCAGAGGGCGCGGCGAGCTGGTCAGAGGTTTTCAGCCCTCGCGTGCGCAAGGCGCTGATCGTTGGCGTCGGCCTTGCGATTCTCCAGCAGATCACCGGCATCAACGCGATTATCTACTACGCCGACAAGATCTTTAGCAGCGCCGGGCTCGTCAGCACTCAGTCGCAGACCACCGCAACGCTCTACTGCGTCGGCCTGACGAACGTGCTCGCGACCTTCATAGCGGTTGCTTACATCGACCGCTTTGGCCGCAGGCCGCTGCTCTTGATCGGACTGGTTGGGATGTTCGTCTCGCTCTGCGCCGTAGCGCTCGGCTTCGCTACCCAGTCAACCTCTGATACCGGCGCTGGTGCGTCGATCGTCGGCATCATCACGATGGTCGGCCTTATCGTATGCGTCGCCTCGTTTGCCTTCTCTCTCGGTCCGGTCGTCTGGACGATCATCTCTGAGATCTACCCGTCGCGGGTTAGAGGGAAAGCTGTCTCCTTGGCGACTGCTGCCAACTGGGGAGCAGCATTCGTCGTTGCTCAGTTCTTCTTGACTTTGACCAACGGCATTGGCGAGTCGGCCACGTTCTTTCTGTTCGCTGCGATGTGCGTGCTGGGCTTCATATTTGTCTGGCGCTTTGTGCCCGAAACGCGCGGCCACTCGCTTGAAGAGATTCAGGAGATGTGGAACAAGGGTGGCTCAATCAAGGATTGGGATAAATCCGCTCCACGACCGTAGTTCGCCGCCTGTGTAGTGGCCAGCGCGGGCGCGCCTAACCGGCGCCGCTCGAGCGATTGGCTGCGATCATGAAGGGATGCCCGCAGCTCTAATCACCTCGCTGGCCTGCGCGATCGCGCTCGCGGCCTGTGGTTCGTCGGGAGCCACCGAGATGCCCGCTAAGCCCGCTGCAAGCGGAGTCAAGCTGGTCAGCGTCGGCAAGTTCAACATGCCGCTCTACGTGACCGCGCCGCCGAAGGATACGCGCCGCGTGATGGTCGTTCAGCAGGGCGGAAGGATCAGCGTCCTGCGAGACGGCAAGCCACTTGGCACACCATTTCTCGACATCAGCACGCGTGTGACCGCTGGCGGCGAGCAGGGGCTGCTTGGACTCGCCTTTGCACCTGGCTACGCGAAGAGCGGCCTCTTCTACGTCTACTTCACGCGCCGCGACGGCCGGCAGGAGGTCGCGGAGTTCAAGCGAGCGACCAGCGACCGCGCCAACGCTGGCTCGTACCGCAGCGTGCTGGTGATGGACGACCCTGAAGGCAACCACAACGGCGGCCAGTTGAACTTCGGCCCTGACGGCCTGCTCTACATCGGAACCGGCGACGGCGGCGGCGGGGGCGACCGTCATGGGGCAATCGGCAACGCGCAGAACCTTGGCTCGCTCTTGGGCAAGATCCTGAGGATCGATCCGCGTCGGTCTGGTTCCAAGCGCTACAGCGCTCCGTCATCGAATCCCTTCGTCGGCCGCTCAGGCGCAAAGCCCGAGATCTACTCCTACGGCCTGCGTAACCCTTGGCGCTTCTCGTTCGATCGTGTGGGAGGCGACCTGATCATCGGCGATGTAGGCCAAAACGCGGTCGAGGAAGTTGACTTCACGAGCATCGGGCAGGCGCGCGGCGGAAACTTCGGCTGGCGTGTTCGCGAAGGTGACCAGCCATTTGCGGGAGGCGCGTTGAGTGGAGCGATCGAGCCGGTGATCGTTCATACCCACTCCGACGGCTGGTGCTCAATGACCGGGGGGTACGTCGTTCGCGACCCTGCGCTGACGACCCTGCGCGGCAAGTACCTCTACGGCGACTTCTGCAAGGGGATCATTTACGGAGCGCGCCTTTCAAGCTCGGGAGCAACCGGAGACGGGCCGGTTTCCGGACTGCCCCAGGTTCAGGCGCTTTCGTCCTTTGGCGAGGATGCTCGCGGCAGGATCTATGTCGTCTCGCTTGGCGGCGCGGTCAGCAGAATCGCTGCGCGCTAGGCGACGCGGCTGGCGTCGCGGCGTCGACGCGCCCGCTGCTGCCAAGGCGCCGGCTCTTGCGCAGGCAGTTCGCAGAGCTGCTCGAAGGTCTTGCTGATGTCTGCAGCTATCAGTTCAATGTCCGGCACGAGAGCGGCGTCGGCGAAGCAGCCGATGTGGAGGTTCCCGGCATGCGAGATCGCACCGATTGAGAGTGCGTGGCCGTCGACGAGCGGAACGGCAGGCCAGATCGCCTCAAGCTTGCGGCCGATCAGCGACAGCGGCTCGCTCGGCCCGGG
>WLNV01000009.1 GCA_009699615.1 Actinomycetota bacterium | reverse complement strand
CGGCGGCGCACAGGCGGCAGAGATCTTCAAGGGCATTCAGACGTCGTACGCGCAGTCGACGCAGACGATCTTCTACATCATGACCGGAGTGCTGGTGGTTCTCTTCATCTTCGCGCTGATCTTCGTGCCTAGCGGCAAAGCTGAGACCATTGCAGCCGAGGGCACCTACGACGCGCCAGCCGCCAGTAGGGGATAAACCGCAGAACCTGAGTGGTTGCGGCAGGTACGATGAAGGCACAATTCATCGGAACTGGAGACTCAAATGGCTGAACTGGTCGCAATAACCGGAACGCCCGCCACGGCGAAGATCCGCAATCCGCTCGGCGTAATCGGGCTTACCTTGATCACCCTCGGGGTCTACTACATCTTCTGGTACTACTTCGTGAACCGCGAGATGAAGGATCTCGGCGAGGCTCGAGGTACCGACGAATGCGGCGACAGCCCGGGCACCTCAGTTGTCGCGATCACCTTGGGCGCCTTCATCATCGTGCCGCCGTTCGTCTCGCACTACAACGCCTTCAAGCGGATGAACGCCGCAAGTCGACTGACCGGAGCAGGAGAAGGGTTCGACGCTGGACTAGGACTGCTGCTTTGGGTCTTCCTCTCGCCAGTGGCCGTCTATCTATTTCAGATGAACCTGAACAAGGTTTGGGAAGCGCAGCGCGGCGCAGTTGCTGCGGCGCCGGTCGCAGCGATTGACACGCCTGTGGCTGCCGCTCCCGCTGCAGCGGCTCCCTCCGACCCGGCCGCAGCGAGCGAACCGACTAGCGATGAGACGCAGAACTAAGCCGCGAACGACGCGCGGCGCCAGCCTATGAGTCGCTCTTACGCGCCCGCAGCGCGGCTGCGTGAGCGGGGAAGCCTTCATGCTCAGCGAGCGCCAACGCAGCCGGGCTGAGCCGCTCGAGTGCGCCTGCATCGGCCTTCGCGATCGAGACCTTCTTCAGGAACGTTTCGGCCGTGACGCCACCGGTTACGCGCGCGAAGGCACCGGTCGGCAGCGCCGCAGGCACGCCGATCACGTAGTTGGCGAGCGACATCGGCGTCTGCTGGCCAAGCAGGATCTCGCCAGCGTGATCGATCATCGCCAGCACCGCTTCCTCGTCGCGAGCGACAATCTGCATGTGCTCGGGCGCGTACCAGTTGGCTACCAGTGCGGCTTCCTCCAGGTCGGCGACGAGAATCGCCCCTCCATTTTCGCCAAGCGCGGCGCGCGCATATGCCCGGCGCGGCTCGGGCAGCGCGGCTATCTGGCCCGCAAGCTCTAGTTGTGTGGCTTCGGCCAGCGATCGGCTGTCGGTCACGAGCAGCGACGCTGAGTCGGGGCCGTGTTCGGCTTCGTTGAGCAGGTCTGCGGCGAGCAGGCGCGGGTCGGCGCTGTCGTCGGCGATGATCAGCGACTCCGAGGGGCCGAGCAGCATCTGCGTGTGGCAGCCGTACTGCTGGCATGCAATCTGTGCGGCCTGCACCGGCGGGCTCCCCGGGCCGAGAACTTTTCGCACCTTCGGGATCGACTCCGTGCCAAACGCCAGCGCGGCCACACCGGCCGGGCCGTTGGCGCGGAAGATGTTCCTGATCCCGAGCTGGTCGGCGGCGCAGAGAACAGCTGGATCGACTTCACCGGCTCCACCGGGCAGCGGCGGCACGACGACGGCGATCTCAGGCACGCCGGCGACAACAGCAGGCGTGCCGATCTGCACCAACACGGAGGGGAACGAACCTTTGCCGCTGGGAATAAACAGTCCAGCGCTGGCGATCGCAGTTGATTTTTCGCCGACCGTCAGACCGGGCTGAATCTCAACGCGCCACTCACGCTCGCGCGTCAGCTCTTCGTTGAAGGCGCGCACGTTTGCGATGCCCTCAGCGATCGCCTCCTGAACAGGCGCGGGGACCGATCCGCGGGCAGAAGCGAACTCGGCCTCCGTGATCCGAAGCCCGCCTTGCGCTACCGCGCAGCCGTCGAACTTCGCCAGCGCGCGGATCACGGCAGCGTCGCCGTTCTCGCGGACGTCGTCGATGATCAGGCCAACAGAATCACGCAGCTGCGGGTCAAAGATCGCGGTGACGCCGCGGCCGATCAGCTGGTCGCGGGCAGCATCGTCGAGCCCGCCCCATTCCAGCACGCGCATAGGCGACTGCTCAGACACGCGGGATCCGGATCAATCGAGTGTCCCCTTAACGCCGGCAGTCATTCCGGCGCGGCGGGGGTTGGCTACGAATGCGGCCCGCAGTGCTCGGGCGAAGGCGCGGAAGCCGGCCTCCCAAGCGTGGTGCGGATCGTTGCTGTCATCAAAGAGGTCGAGCTGGATGGTGCAGCGCGCGCCCTGCGAGAAACCTTCGAAGAATGCGACGAGATCTACGCAGAGGACGTCCTCGACGCGCTCAAACGATGAGGCTCCCCCACGCTTTACAAACGTGTTGGCGCGGCCTTCGAATGAGATCTGCGCCAGCGCGCTGGCCTCGTCCATCACTCCGTAGGCAAAACCGTTTGACTCAACGCCGTCGGCAATGCGATCGCTGATCGCCTGGCCGGCCGCTGCGCCCAGCGCGAGGCCGATGTCTTCCATCACGACGTGCATCAAGCGATAGGTGCGGACTTCGTAGCTGGCATCTACGTTGATGTCGGCGTACCAGCCGAGCATTTCAAGCATGTGATCGAAGAACGCCAGCGTCGTGTCGAGTTTCGGATCACGGCGCGGGCCGAAATCGAGCGTCGTCTGAACGAGCGCTTCGCGGCTCTCGCGGCGCGTCGTGTAGCTGTCGCCGTCTCGCTCGACGGCCATTCCCTTGTATTCGGTCACTGATGCTCCTTGACTTAACGTATTGGTTTGCTCACCGACAGCTTGCCTGCTACGGGCGCCAAAGCTGGGATTTCGCGACCGCCGAGCCCGCTACGAGCGAACTTCACGCCGTACCCAGGCAGCCAGCTCATCGGCGCAGGCCGCCATTGAGTCACTCCAGCTGCGCGCTGCCTGCTCGGTGCCGTCGTCGCTGACGATCTTTACGAGCCTCACCGGAACGCCGACGGCTTTGGCGACTGCGGCTACTGCGTAGCCCTCCATGTCGGCTAAATCAGCAACTCGCGCAAGCCGCTCACGCAGCTTCAAGTCGGCGACGAAGCGGTCGCCGGTCGCGAGGCCGGGACCGGCGCCAAGCTCCAGCGGAGCTCCGAAGTGCTCGCCGGTCAGTTCGAAGATCGCTTCGCCATCGAAGTCGTGCTGAACGGCCCGGCCGATCACGTGAATCCCTTCGAGCCCGTCCTTCAACGCGGCGGCTGTACCCAGGTTGATTACCTCCGACGGACGACGCTCGGCGAGCGCGCTCGCGGTCGATGCGGCCGCGCGGACCTTTCCCGGCCCGCTCACGAGCACCGGCAGGCCGAGGTCGTGCATGTGCTCACCCTCCTCCCGCAACGCAACGATGAGCAGCGGGCGGTCAGGGGTTATTTCGCCAAACAGTTCCATGATCGGCGATTCTACATTCGGCTCGCACGCTGCGGCAGCAGGCGCCCTGGTGCTCTGGCTAGTAGAAGCTGTAGCTGAAACGCGTGCCGCTGCAGAAGCGTCGCAGCTTGATTCCCATCACCGAGCCGTGTGATCGGTTTTCGCCGCTCGGGACCAGCTTTACGCTGGCCAGCCAACCGACCGGGTTGGAGCCGCGCGTGAGCCCTTCCGAGCCGCGCCCGCGTCCCATTGCCGGCGGGTATTCATCACGGTCGTAGCCAGCTCTGGTGGGATAATGGGGCAACAAACGGTCACGGCGGGCGTCCGTGCCGCGACGGTCGACCACGAGAATCGTCGGCCAACCGTGCCTAACTGCGTCAAGGAAGTGGCGGCGGATGTTCGGATACTTCCTCGCGCTGAAGCCGATCTGCTGAATGCCAGAAGGCTTCTCGCAGCCTGCCTCGGGGTTGGACGGAGCGGCGGTCTCCGTCGGTTTCGTCGCCCCGTTCTTCAAGCACGGGCAAGGCAACGATTCGCAGTAGACGCCATCGCCATCGGCGTCGCGCGTGTTGGCGGCGCGCTGGGCGTCGGCTTGGGTTGCAAAGTCACTACAACGGCCGCTGCTGGACGTGGTTGCGGTCGCGGTCTTGGTCTCCGTAGCCGCCCTCTTCGCAACTGTCGCCGCCTGAGCGCTCGTGATCGCGGCCTCAGTCGCGCTGGTCGCCGCCGGTTCGCTGCTTCCGCACGACGCGAGTATCAGCACCCCGACAGCAGCCGAGGCCGCAATCTGCGGAGCACTGATTTTGGGTGAGAAGCGCTTCAAGACTGCACCAACTCTCTGCCAGCAAGTCTATTGAGCGACCGGCGGCAGCCTCAGAAATGCTTAAGAGAACGGCCCTTGACTGGTAATCAAGCCAATCGCCTACGGGCGCAGAGAAAGGATTCACAAGATGCACATCTCAGATCCAGTTCAGAAGGTACTTCTCGCCGTAGGAACGGGACTCGCGCTGATCTTCAGCATCGTCGCGCTTGTCGTCGCGCTCAACAGCGGCGGCGGCCACCATAGAGGAGGCGGGATGTTCGGCGGCGCGCAGCAGATGCAGTTTGGCGGCCCAGGTGGCCAGCGCGGTCAGGAGGGCCCCGGAATCGGCGGGCCGGGGCAGGGCGGTCAGCGCCCAGGGATGATGGCGCCGGGCGCCGGTCAGGCAGCACCGAACGGCGCTGCCACAACCACCACCACGAAGTAGAACAGCGAGAACGACGGCGACGCGCAAGAGTGCGCAGCGCTGGGGTGCGTCAGCTTACGGCGCGCCCCACGTTCCGTCGCCGTGGTCGCGCGTGCGCTCGTCTTCGACTGCAGGGGAACCGTCTGGGTTGTAGCCGGCGTTGGTGAGCATGCGGCGCAGGTCAACGACCATCTGCACGTCGATGTCCTTCTCGCGTGGACGGTGGAAGACCTCAGTCTCCGGGCCGAGCGTCACTTTGACCTTGCCATTGTGCTCCTCGGTTACCTCGCCGACGTGCTCAAGCAGCTTGATCACATGGCGCCACTCAATGTTGTGGCTCGTCGGGTGACGAAAGATTTCCTCAACGGTGTCGCGATGGCGGCTTGTCAGTTCTGGGTTGCTCATATCGCGCAAGTCTAATCGGCGGCGGCGCGCGGTGACCTGCCGACCTCGAGTCTCAGCCGAGAATGCTGACCGCACGCGCCGCAACGAGCAGAACCGTTGTCGCAGAAAGGATGGTCTCGGCGGCCATCACGCCTTTGGCGCGCCGCGTCAGCGGCATCGCGTCGGTCGGACTGAAGGCGGTCGCGGTCGTGAAGGCGACGTACATGTAGTCGGGCAGCAGCGGGCGCCATGTGGGCTCGGCAAGCCCCGGGTTCTCCATCTGCGGGAACTGAAAGTCGGCGCCTGGCGATCCAACCGGCAGCTTCTCCTTTGCACGCTGCCAAGGCCCGCCGCGGTCAAGCTCCCAGTAGAGAAGACCGAATGCGATCACGTTCGTCGTCCAGATCACGGCCGCCTCGAAGAGCAGTTCGGTTCCGGTTCGAACCTGGGCCGAGAGCAGCTCGCCGAGGAGCGCGAGGAGAGCCAGTCCATTGGCGAGCGTTATGAAGCCGACGAGCCAGATCGCTGCGCTCCGGCGCCTTGGCGTCTGTTCGCCGTCGTCAACTTCGACTTGGTCGCGGTGCTTGTGGCGCTGACCGATCAGAACACCAAGAAGGATCGCTTCGGGAATTGCGGTTGCTATCCATGCCCATGCCGGGAGCAGCCACAGCTCCCAGTTTGACGCGGTGCAGACGACCGCGAGCGCGACCTGCATCACGATCACGGCAATGACAGCCCCTGCGGCCTCCCTTACCTCGAGCCGCCCGACGCGCTGCTCATCCGTGAGGTCCTTGCCGCGATCGGTCACAAGCGCAGTCTCCCCTAGAGCACCGACGACCCGCGACGGCTGCTAGTTGCTGTTGCAGGCGAGGTCGTAAATCGCCGCCGGAACCTTCGACGGCTTCGGGCAAACCTTGCCGCGGTCCTGAGGAACCCAGAACTGGCCTTCGGCCTGCCAGACGACGGTCGTCGTGATCTCCTCCATCCCAGAGCCCACGTTGACAAATCCAACCGCCCATCCGTCGGCGCACTTGTATGGCGGGCCACCGCCGGTTGCCAGCGAGGGGCTTGGATAGTCGGTGCTGCTGAGGTCGCTGACGGCCTTCTCAATCTCGGCTTTGGTGCAAGAGGCGCTGCCGGTAGTCAGCTGGGTGCCGGTCGTGACCGGAGTGGTCGTATCGGTCGCGGTGCTAGTGACGTTGTCGGTAACGGTCGAAGGCGTGCTGGTGCTGGCTGTGTCGCTGCCGCCGCAGGCTGCCAGCGCCAGTGCTGCGACTAGAGCGAACGAGATGGCGACACTGCGATTAGTGAGCATTGACTGATCGTAATCGCTGATGCGGCTACCTGCTTGTAACTATGGGTGGATGAGTAATGGGATCGAAGACTGGTTTGAACGCCAGCAGGCGGCGAAGCAGAACCGCCTCGACAAGTGCCGCAACAAGCGCGTCTTCAGCAGCGAAGTCGAGGCCCGCGCGCACGCAGCCTCCGACCGCGCGCAGTTCGGCGACCGCTTCACTCCGTACCTCTGTGACCTCTGTGGTGACTGGCACCTGACCCGCAGCGACTCGTAAACTGCGCCGCCGATGTCCGCCTCCCCTGCCAACAGCCCGCAAAGCTCCGCCGATCCACTGGCGCTGCCGGCCCACGTCCGACGTGGCGGCGGAGCACTCTGGCTGGCGATCTTGGCCGGCGGCGCGCTCGGCACACTCGCACGCTTCGCTCTCGCCGAGGCGCTCCCGGCGCCCGGCGCCGACTGGCACTGGGCAACGCTGATCGCAAACGTGATCGGCGCGGCGGCTCTTGGCGTCATTCTTGTTCGGCTTCCCAACCCCGCCAATACACCGAGCCGCCTGCGCGCCTTTCTTGCGACCGGCGTCTGCGGTGGCCTGACGACATTCTCAACGATGCAGCGTGAACTGCTCGTGATGATCGACGACGGCCACGGGGCGCTGGCGCTCAGCTACGCCGCCGTAAGCATCGTCGCGGGATTGCTCGCCGTTCTCGTTACCGTGCGGCTCTCGCAGCGCGGCAGGAGCGGGCGATGAGCGCGCTCGCGATAGTTGGCCTGACCGCTCTTGGCGGAGTCGGCGCGCTCGCGCGTCACCTGACCGTTGTTGCAGTTGCCGAGCGCAGTGGCGATCAGTTTCCCGTCGGCACGCTCGTCGTGAACGTCGCCGGCTCGTTGATCGTTGGGCTGCTGCTCGGGGCCGGCGTCGCCGGCGCAACACTGACGCTGCTGGCCGGCGGATTGCTCGGCTCATACACGACCTTTTCTGCCTGGATGGCCGACAGCGACGGGCTCGCACGCGAGCATCGTCCGCAGGCGGCTGCGGTCAACATCTTCCTCAGCCTGTTTGCCGGATTTCTGGCGCTCGTAGTTGGCCGCACACTCGGCGGCCTGCTCTAGGCAAATCGACCAGCGATCTACTAAGTTTTGGCGATGGCCACTACATCGAGTTCCCCAAAAATCACTCCGGGCAGCGCCGCGAGCGGCGTAGCCGCCGAACTGGCTGAGCTGGTCGGTCTGCTCGACAGCCGCGCCGAGGGCGGTCGCTCGTTCACGCTGGCCTTCTGGGACGGCAGCGAACTGCCGCCGACGAATCCCATTCCCAACTCGCCGACACTCCGCTTCGCCGAGCGCGACGCGCTGGTACGGATGGTGCGCGAACCGAACGAACTTGGGATGGCAAGGGCTTGGGTCTCGGGCGAACTTGAGGTTGACGGCGACCTTGAGATGGCACTCGATCTAACTGAAAAGTGGCGGCACGCACCACTGAAGGCGACCGACGCGATTCCGGCCCTGAAGGCGGCGCGCAAGCTCGGCCTACTGCGCCGCGGCCAGCCGCCGGCGCCGGAGGCCGAGATCAAGCTCCAGGGGCGCCTCCATAGCGCCCAGCGCGATCAGGAAGCGATCTCTCACCACTACGACGTGTCGAACGAGTTCTACCGTCGCATGCTCGGCGAAACGATGGTCTATTCCTGCGCCTACTTCGGTTCTCCTGAAGACACTCTTGATCAGGCTCAGACGCGCAAGCTCGACCTGATCTGCAAGAAGCTTGAGCTGAAGCCCGGCGACCGTCTGCTCGACATCGGCTGCGGCTGGGGTTCGCTGCTGATCTACGCAGCGCACAACTACGGCGTTCATGCGGTTGGCGTGACGATTTCAGAAGAGCAGGCCGAGCTTGCGCGCGAGCGAATCACCCAAGCCGGGATGCAGGACCAGTGCGAAGTCCGCCTGCAGGACTACCGCGAAGTCAATGACGGCCCGTACGACAAGATCTCAAGCATCGGAATGTTCGAGCACGTCGGTCGCGACAACCTGCCGATCTATCTGCAGCAGGCGCGCAGCCTGATCGCCAAGGATGGGCTCTTCCTCAACCACGGAATTGTTCGGATCGGCGAGGACCACCAGATGCAGCCGAAGAGTTTCACGCAGCGCTACGTCTTCCCCGACGGCGAGCTGCACACGCAGGGGATCGTGATCAACGCGATCGAGGACGCTGGCTTCGAACTGGTTGACGACGAATCGCTGCGCCCCCACTACGCTGAGACGCTGCGCCGCTGGGCGATCAACCACGACAGCGACCGCGAAGCGGCGATCGCCGAAATCGGCCCCGAACGCGAACGCGTCTGGCGCCTGCACAACTACGGCGCCGCGCTCGGCTTCGAACGCAGTCGCCTCTCGGTCCACCAGGTGATCGCTCGCCCGGTCGAAGAGTACGAACCAGCGCCACCGCTGCGGGTTCGTTCGTATCCGGTTTAGCCGCAGCGAAAGTCAGCTAGGTCGAACAGCGCTAACGCCGGCGATCGGACCAAAGCCACGTCGCAACTCAACGCCCTCAAAGCCGACCTCTTCGAGCCAGCCACGCAGCTCGCTCTCCGTATACGAGTTGCCGCCCTCATTCTCGACCATCATCATCAGCGCGAAGAGCGCCACAGCTGGCGGCTCGTCGCGGTTGTCGTCGAGCACCCATTCATAAAGCACGACCCGACCGCCCGGCCGCACGAGCTCGAAAGCGTTGGCCAGCAACTCGCGGCACTTCGCTGGTGGGTGATCGTGAAGGATGTTTGCCAGCAGGACGATGTCCCACTGCTCGCCGTCCGCCATCCCAAAACGGAGTTGGTCGAGGTCGCCTGCGACAAACGCGACCTCGGGGTGGCGTTCCTCGACCAAAACCCCGATCTCAGGCAGATCGAGCACTGTCGCTTCGATCCCATCAACCGCTGAGATCAAGTAGGCCGAGTGCGAGCCGGATGCGCCACCGACGTCGAGCAGGGTTCCACCTTCTGTGATTCCGCTGAGGCCCGGTAGCTCATCGCCAAAGAGGCCAGCTAGGTCGTCTAGCGCGCGAAGGAAGCCGAGCGCCTGCTCCGGATCATCGCCGAGCCGCATCTGCCATGGATCAACTCGCGCGTGGCCATCGACCATTGCGGCCGGCAGCTCACCCCAGACTTTGTAGAAGAACCACTCTTTTCCGACGATCGCCGCGATTGAACGTGGATGATCGGTTGCCAGCGGGGCGCCGGTCTCGCTCAGCACGTGGCCCTCCCCCTCTGCCTCGGCAAGGCCGAGCGCGACCATCGAGCCAAGCAACGCGCGTACGGCGCGCGGATCCAGACTGAGTTCGCTCGCAAGAGCAGCCGAGTCGCTTTCCCCTGCGGCCATCGCATCGGCAACGCCGGTCAACGTCGCTGCAGCAACTACGGCGCTGTGCTGGTAGGCGGTGAGTAGGTCGAGCGCATCTGGCTGACCGTCTGCGATTCCTGGGCTCATGATGACCTCCTTAGCGCGAGCGCGGCTTTTCCGGCGTCGCGTAGCAGAGCGGCCTGCGATCGAACCCGCTCAGAGAATGGTTTGCGTGGTGCCAGCCCAAGCTGCTCCAGCGCTACAGCAGCGGCGTTGCGACCCGGCACGCCGGTGATGCCTCCGCCAGGGTGCGTTCCGGCGCCAGTCAGGAAGAGGTTCTCGATCGGCGTGCTGTAACCGGACAGCTTCGGCGATGGCCGGAACGCGAGCAGCTGATCAAGGCTCATCTCAACATGGTTGGGGTTTGCGTGCGCATTACCGTGGCGGGCGACCCAGTCGGCAGGCCCAGTCAGGCGCCGTTCAGTCGCATCGAGCGAGCAGCCAAGTGCGCGCTCGGCGGTCTGCCAAAGGTTGTCTGCTGCGCGTTCCATCTCCGCCTCGTTCCAGGCTCCACTGCGCGGCTTCCAAGGGACGAATGTCGACAGCCAGATGTTCGCGCCACCCTCGGGCGCCCAGCCGGATTCGAGACTCGACGGAAAGGCGATCATTGCCGGTGTTCGCTCTGGCAGGTCTCCGAGCCTGATGCTGGCGAACGCTCGTTCCAAGTCGGTCGTCGTGTTGGCCGAGAGCATGAACGAACGGTCGAAGCCCTCAGGGCCTGAGATCTTGGGCTTGTTGGAGAGGATCGCATCAACTTTCAGCTCCGAGACGTTGCTCTGGCCAACGTGAATCCGTCGCACCTCGTCACGGATCGAAGGCGGCACATCCTCTGGCGCCATCATCGTCAAGAACAGGCGCCTCGCGTCAACTGCACTGACGACAGCGCGATTGGCGGTCCAGCGCTGCCCGGCGGCCTGCACGGCGACGGCGCGCCCACCACTCAACTCGACCTTCTCGACTGCCGATGAGCAGTGCAATTGGCCGCCGTAAGACTCAAGACAACGGACTAGGGCCTCGACCGTAGAGCGCGAGCCGCCAACGGGGCGCGCCGACTTGTGACCGTGGCCACCGGCGAGCATCAAAGCCCCTGCCGCGGTTCCGGGATCGGAAGGCGACTGCTCGGAGTGCGCTGCCCAGTGCGCCATCGGGCCTTGCAGGCGCTCGTCGCTGAACTGGCCGCGAAGCATCGTTGAGGCTGAAGCGAAGAGCGTCTGCAGCAGCCGCCCTGACTCCGCGCCAAGCGTCAGTTCGGCCGCGGCAGCTAGCTCTCTCAGACTTGGCGGTGGCCCTGCCTCTGTCTGCCGTAGGAGTCCCAGCGCAGCCGCTGACCAAGCGGCGAAGTTCCGGTAAGCCTCGGTGTCGGCTTTGCCGACGATCGGCTCAAGCCCCTCGAGAGTCTGCTCAAGCGAGGCGTAGAAGGCCAACGCCGAGCCGTCATCGCAGGGCGCCAAGGTAACCTCGTCGCGCATATGGAAGCTGAGGCCAAAGCGGCTCTCGAGCTCTAGATCAGCAGCAACGCCGCTGCCTACGATCCCACCGTGTTCGTAAGCGCCAAGCTCCATCTTGCCGCGGCCGTCGGGCAGGTCGATCGTGTTGATGCATCCTCCCGGGGTGTCGGAACTTTCGAGCACGACGACGCCGAGCCCGGCCCGAGCCAGATAGGAGGCGCAGGTCAATCCATTGTGGCCTGCGCCGATGACGATTACGTCGGTGTTGCTGCTCATCTCTTGTTGCTCCCTAGCTAGTTGGTCTAAGTGAATGGCCCGGCCCTGCCGGGTCCTGCATAAACCGACTCGTCGCGCATGCCAGCGCGCGTTACGAGATCGATTGCTGCGACGCGTGCTTGCTTAACAAGCGTCTGCAGGTCTGCACCGACAAGTTCGCCGGCGGTAAGTCGTGGCTGCCCGTCTACCCAAACATCGCTAACGCAGCTTGATACCGCGCAGTAAACGATCTGCTGCCAAGGGTCGTGAATCGTCGCCAGCTCCGGCGTGTTGCCGTCGAGCAGGACGACGTCGGCCCGCTTACCGACCTCCAGCGAGCCAACCTGCGCGTCGAGCCCGAGCGCGCGGGCGCCTTCGATCGTCGCCATCCGCATCACGTCGATGGCAGTGATTGCGTCGGCCTGAAGTGCCGCAACCTTGTGCAACAGCCCGGTCATCTTCAGCACGCCAAACATGTCTTGGTTGTCATTCGAGGCAGCACCGTCGGTTCCAAGGCCAACGAGGACTCCTTCCCCTCGAAGGCGCGGAACCTCACAGATCCCGGAAGCCAAAATCATGTTCGCGACCGGGTTATGGGCGACGGCGACCTGGCGGTCCACGAGTAGTCCGACGTCATGCGCACTGCACCAGATGCAGTGGCCTGCGATCACTGGCCGGTCCAGCAGACCCATCCGGCCTGCGTGCTCGATCGTCGTGCAACCGTGCTCGAGCCTGCTGGCAGTCATCTCCTCGCGGACCTCCGCCAGATGTGTGTGCACCGCCCAGTCGTGCTCGTTGCACGCTGCAACGGTCTGTTTGAACAGCGGCTCGCTGATCCCGAGCACGGTGCCAACCCCAGCACGGAAGCCAAGTAGCGCTTCGTCGGCCACCCGGTCGGCGAGCGCTTCATGTTCGGCCATGAAGACGTCGGCGCTAGGAGCGCCCTCGTAGATGTCCTCGGCGCCAAACGAGATCACGCCACGCATCCCTGCAGCGGCGAGACCATCAGCGGCGCCGAGCGAAGCGAACGATCCGAGGTTGCGGTGGCACGACATGTCGTTGACGGTCGTGATCCCGGAACGGAGCATCTCGGCGGCTTTCAGTTCGGTCCCAATCCGCACCTCGTCGCGCGTTATCACTCGGCCTGCAGGGTCAACTACGCGCTCAAACCATTCCCAGAGCGTGGCCGTCTCGCCCATCCCCGAGATCAACCCCTCAGTCAGATGGGTGTGGGCATTAATCAAGCCCGGCATCACAATGCCGTTGCCGTCGCCAACCACCGCAGCGTCGGGATAGCGCTCCGCAAGTTGTGCAAATGGCGCAACGTCGGTGATCGCTCCGTCATCGGCGAACGCGACAGCTCCATCGCGAATCAGCTCCGACCCGGGAGCCATTGCCAGTACCCAGGCTCCACGGACGAGCGTGCTCACGAGCTGCCCTCATGACCGTCAGCATCATCGACGCGCGCGTCCTCGTACCAAGGGATCGTAAGGCGTTGGAGCAGGCCAACGAACGCGAATAGCGCTAGCCCAATGAAGGCAAGGACAATCACGGCAGCGAACATCTCGGTCGTCGAGGTCTGGTTGTTGAAGGTCAGGATTAGGTAGCCGAGCCCCTCGGATGAACCGACCCATTCGGCGAATACCGCGCCGATGACGGAGAGTGCAGCGCCGATCCGCAGGCCGGAGAAGATGAACGGCAGCGCGGCTGGGAACTGCGCCGTCTTGAAACGCGCCCAGCGCTTGGCACCAAACGTCTTCAGCAGGTTTGTCATCTCCGGGTCTGTTGCTTTCAGGCCATCGATCGTGTTGACCGCGATCGGGAAGAAGCTGACGAGCGCGATCACGATGATTTTCGGACGCAGGTCGAAGCCAGTCCAAATCACGATGATCGGCGCGATCGCGACGATCGGGACCATTTGAGAAACGACCAGCCAAGGGTAGACCGCGCGCTCGATCATCTTCGATGAGCAGATAAGAACCGCAAGCCCAACTCCAAGGATGATCGCGGCTAGGTAGCCGATCACGATCTCTTGGATTGTCACCCAAGCATTCTCTGCCAGCAGCGCGCGATCTGTGATCAGAGCGGAGAAGATCTCGGTTGGGGCTGGCAGGCTCGACTCCGGAATCGACGAGACCGTGCAGTAGAGCTGCCAGATACCGAGCACCAGCAGTGCAAAGATGAGCGGCGGGGCGTAGCGACGGAGCCGCGTGCGCAGGCGAACCGAGATTGGGGTCCCAGGGGGCGGCGTTTCGCGCGTTGGTAACGCGATGCGCTGTGGAGCAGCCTCCATCAGCGAACCTCCTCCATCTGCTGGCGTGACGCCTCGTGGAGGGGCTCAAGTAGCTGTTGCTTGAGCGCGTTGAATTCGGGACTGACGGTCATCTCGTAGGAGCGGGGGCGTGGAAGTGTGATGTCAAGCGAGAGTTCCACCCGACCAGGGCGCCCTGACATCACGTGCACGCGGTCAGAGAGGTAAACGGCTTCTTCAACATCGTGCGTGATGAAGACAACGGTCTTGCGATCGGTTGCCCAAAGTTCAAGCAGCCATTCCTGCATTGCCTGGCGGGTGAGAGCGTCTAGCGCACCGAACGGCTCATCGAGCAGCATCACTTCGCGGCCAGCTAGAAACGTGCGCAGTAGCGCTGCGCGCTGGCGCATCCCACCAGAAAGGCTGCTCGGCCAGCGCTGCTCAAAGCCTTTCAAGCCGAAGCGTGGAAGCTCCTCCATCGCCTGCGCTCGCGCGTCACGACGACGCGTTCCGTCCATCTCAAGCCCCAGCGTGACGTTGTCGAGCACAGTCCGCCACGGCATCAGGAGATCCTTCTGCGGCATGTAGCCGATCTTCCCGAGCAGCGAATCAGGCTCGCAGCCGTCGAGATAGATCTTCCCGGCCGAGGGCTTGATCAGCCCCGCCAGCATGTTGAACAGCGTTGATTTCCCGCAACCGCTAGGGCCGATGATCGAGACGAACTCCCCAGCCCGGATGTCGATGTCCACACCTTCAAGTGCGGCCATCGCGTCATGCCCGGATCTAGCCGGGAACGACTTGCCCAGATTTTCAATCCGGAGCCGGGGAGCAGTCTCAGTCACTAGTTGCCTGTAGGTACGAACTCGTTGGTGTCAAACCGGCTAGGCGCGATCGGTGCCTTGATCAGCTTCTTGTCAACGAGGAAGGTCGAGAGTGCCTCGATGTTCGCCTCGTCGATCACGCCGTAGTTCTTCGCGCCTGCCAAGAAGAGCGGCAGATAAGCGTCGAGCTGGGCCTTCGTGATGTCCCGCTTCATCGCCTTATTGGCGGCGAGCAGATCATCGAGTGACTGGGCCGGGTCCGCAATCGTGTCGTCGTAGCCCTGCACTGTGGCATCGACGAACGCGTTCATCAGAGCCGGGTCCTCCGTGATTCGCTTCTCGGTTGAGAAGACAACCAGCCCTGGGTACCGCGGACCGCCGCTCTCATCGAATGCGAGCACGTTGATCGGGAACCCGTCCTGTTCAACTTGAACTCCGTCTGCTGGATAGAAGCCAATGAACCCGTTGATCTTCTTGCTTTCGAGATTCTGGACGCCGTTGAATCCGATTGTCACCTTCTTGACGCTGTCGGTACTTTCGCCGCCGTTCTCGAGGATCGTGTCGAGAATCGCAGTGTCTGAAGGCACACCGGTCAAACCGACCGTTTTGCCATTGAACGCAGCAGCGTCGGTAAGGCCTTCTGACTTGAGTGAGATCAGACCACCGAGCGGGCGCTGAACGACCGCCATGATCGCCTTCGCGCCGCGGCCTTGATCAATCTGCGTTGCCACGTCAATACCGTCAGCAATTCCGAAGTCGGCCTTGCCGGCGTCGATCAACTTCAGCGTGTCGGCAGTCGAAGTCGGCTGAATGATCTTCAGGTCGATGTTGTTGTCGGCGTAGTACCCCGCCGCGGCCGCTCGGTAGATGCCGGCGTGAACGGCGTTTGGCAGGTAGTCGAGGATCAACGTCGCCTTCGTCATGTTCTTCAGCTTCGCTGAGCCCTCGGTGGCTGCGCCACCTGAGTTCGTTGAGTCGCTACCACCGCAGGCCGAAAGCGTGAGTGCAGCAATTACAGCTGCTGCCCCAAACGAACGACGCATTACTGCTGATTTATTCTCTCTCATATCCCCTCCCGGGTTATTGACTAATTGGCTCAAAGCTGACCCCCATCGCCAAACTGCGCGCGGCACCAGCGCCAGGCGCGAACGAGCTCTACGTCGTAGTGCCGCGAGCGGCGTGCAAGTTGCTCGCCCTCAAGCGGGGCTGCCTCGCCGGTGCGCGCTGCGTTCGCTGAGCGCAGCTCGAGGAACCAGGCGCGCACGACTGCTTCGCTGAGCGAACCGCCGCTGCAGATGTTGCCGTTGGCTCGAATCAGCAGGCAATCTGCGTCGCCCATGCTGGAGGCGGCAGCCGCGCCGGCCGCGATGTCGACGACGAGATCGGTGTCATCGTGCAAGGCAATTTCTCCGCTCAAGCCATCGAGGCCGAGAACCAATGGCGGCACCGCGCTGCGAGCTCCCCACGCGACTGCGTGCGGCGAGTGGGTACGGCAAAGAGCGCCAACGTCGGGGCGCGATGCGTAGATCGCGGTATGCAGTGGCGTCTCCAACGGCAGGAGCTCCACTTCGCCGCTGACGATCTCGCCCTCATCGCTGAGCTGCAGCACCTCTGCAGCGCTGGCGCCCAGCAACGGGCGGGTCGCCGTGATCAGAAATCCACCCTCAGGCAGCCGTGCAGAGACGTGACCGAAAGCTTCGACCAGTCCCATCCGCGCGCAGATCCGCGCAGCATCTGCGACGTTCTCCCTCACCCTTCGCGCTCCCAAACACGGATTGCCATATCCGTGGGATCAAAGTTGTTGCAAGGCGAAAGATCTTGCGGGCAGGCAACCAGCCCGACAACGAGGTCCTCAAGTACTTCGAGATCGATAGCCGATTCAGCGCCGTGGGTCGGTGCAAATGTCTCGATCCGGCCTTCGGGAGTGACGACGTTGTTCATGAAGATATTGGCGGCAAGCTCGCCGTGCAGCGACCAATCAGAGCCAAACGCGTCGAGCCCTCGCTGCAACCCCGCAAGGCAAGACGGGTGGTCCGGTAGGTCGTAATCAACCGAGTAGCGCTCAGGATCACAGCAAGGCACAACAAAGTCGTGATGCCCGACGTCATCGGCCTCAATCCGCAGTAGCGGTAGACGGTGGTTGGAGTACAGCGCGTCGCCGACTTCAGGCGAAAGCTTGGTAAGGCAAGAGCAGGTATGGGCCGGCGATAGGTACTCGTCAGGCTTGTCTGTTCTGTAGGCCACAAAGTCGCCAACCTGGTCGCCGTAGAGATCTACAAGCTGAAGGATCTGGCCCTTCTTGACGTTGATGAAACGTGATTCTCCTGCAGGGACCTCAACCGACTCGACAAGCGTCGCTTCACCGGCTACTGGGCGGGGATTACTCATTACAGCTCCTCTTCTGGTTCACGAAAGTTGCGCAGGACAATTGTCTTCTCACGGGTCAGCTCGTCGATCGTGTAGCCGATCCCCTCGCGGCCAGTGCCGGAGAGGCCGACGCCGCCGAAAGGAATGACGGGCGGGCGATAGTTGTCGGTTCCGTTGACTACGACGCCACCCGAGTGGAGCCGTTCGGCGACTGCGACAGCCCGCTTGACGTCAGCGCTGAAGACGCTCGCCATCAACCCGAAGCTCGAAGAATTGGCGACCTCGATTGCCTCGCTGACGGAGTCGACGGGAATGAGGTTGAAGACCGGCCCGAAGATCTCGTCGTCGCTCGACACGGCAGCCGCGGCCGGGACCCCCGTGAGAACCACCGGCGCTACGTACGCGCCGTCGGCGGCAGGGGCATCCCCGATGATTGATGCTCCTTCGCTGATCGCACGCTCTGCTTGAGCTACAACCCGCTCTGCTGCGGCAGCGGTAATCAGCGGGCCGATCGTCGTTTCGGGATCGGTCGCCGGCCCCACGCGCTGTAGAGCGACGGCAGCCGCAATCCGCTCGGCGAGGTCATCGTGCAGCGAGCGATCGACGACAATCCGCTTGCTTGCGGAGCAGGCCTGCCCGTTCATCAGCAAGCGGCCACGCACGAGCTCTGATGCCGCCAACTCAATGTCAGCATCGTTCAAGACGAGCGAAGCGTTGTTGCCGCCGAGCTCCAGGTGGAGTCGCCGAAGCGTTGGAGCGGCGGCCTTGGCGACTGCCAGCCCGGCCACGGTCGAGCCGGTCAACGAAACCGCCGCGATTCCATCGGCTTGCGAGAGCTCCGCGCCAACGTCGCGATCACCGAGCACGCCGGCGAGAACGTCGGTCGGCACGCCAGCGTCGTGGAGGGCCTTGTGGAAGCGCATAACGGCGAGCGGGTCTTCCAGCGGCGGCTTGACGACGACGGCGTTGCCGCCGACCAGCGCCGCGGCGCACTTCTCAACGTAGAGCTCGACCGGGAAGTTGAACGGAAGAATTGCCGCCACTACGCCAAGTGGCTCGCGCCGCGTGTATACGAAGTCGTGGTCAACACCCTTGAGGCCCTCTGTTGGCAGCACACGCCCCCCAGCGGTGCGGCACGCCTCGCGCG
>WLNV01000089.1 GCA_009699615.1 Actinomycetota bacterium | reverse complement strand
GGTGACATGAGCCGCGTTTCGAAGGTTGACGCGCGGATCGAGGCCTACGGAACCGTCGACGAACTGAACGCCCAGATCGGCGTTGCCGTAACGGTCGTCGGAATGCCCGATCAGTACGTCACTTGGCTGCGTCAGATCCAGAACGACCTCTTCGACGTCGGCGCCGACCTATCCGTTCCAGGCGCGCCCGTGAAGGATGGCGAGCCGGCGAAGGAACGACTTCGAGTCCTGCCCGAGCAGGTCAAGTGGGTTGAGGAGTGCTGCGATGAGGTCAACAACACACTCGAGCCCCTCAAGTCGTTCGTCCTCCCGGGCGGCACTGCGGCCGCAGCCCAGCTCCACGTTTGCCGCACCGTTTGCCGTCGTGCCGAGCGGCGTACGCTGCTGGTCGAGGGCGCCAACGCTGAGGTGATCCGCTACCTCAACCGCTGCTCCGACCTGCTCTTCATTCTCAGTCGCGGCGCCAACGGCGGAGAAGAGCCACTCTGGGAACCCGGCCGCTTTCGCTAGCCACCACGCCGCCGACGTAAAAGAGTCGTGAACAGGCGAGCGAAGTTCTGGTCGCGCTGTCAAGCTGCAACAGATGGCACAGGACGGCGCAGCGGTTTCACTTGGGCACGCGATCGACGATTCGGCGATGTCGAAGCGGCATCGCCGCTTCTGGCTGCTTGCTGGGCTAGGGATCCTGCTCGACGGGTTTGACTTCTTCATCATCGGCGTCGTAAACCCGCTGCTCAAACAGCAGTACGACCTCAGCGCCGCAACTCTCGGCTTCGTATCGGCGGCGGCGATTGTCGGCGCAATCTTCGGCGCCGGCCTGCTCGGCCCGCTAGCAGACAAGATCGGTCGCCGGCGGATCTTCATCTTCGACCTCTGGCTGTTCGTGATCTTCTCGGTCGCCTGTGCACTGTCGCCATCTATTGGCTTCCTGATCTTCTTCCGTTTCATGGTCGGCGTAGCGATCGGTCTCGACTACCCGATCGCCGCTAGTTACCTCGCTGAGATCCTGCCGAAGAAGGCCCGCGGCCGCTGGCTCGTCGGCGCCTTCAGCCTCCAGGCAGTCGGGATTCTGCTGGCCGCGGTCGTCGGCCTTGTGATTCTGCTGGTGGTTGCCAACCACGCTGGCGCCAACGCGACCGACGCGCAGATCAACGTCGCTTGGCGACTGATGCTCGGCTTCGGCGCAATCCCCGCGCTGGTGATCATCTTCGTCCGCCGCAACACGCCCGAGAGCCCGCGCTGGCTCGCTCAGAACGGCCGAGAGGACGAGGCGATCGAAGTCACCGAAGCGCTGACGGACACAAAGGTCAAGGTCACGGACAAGGACCGTGAGAAGGCGATCGACCCAGGAGAGGGAATTAGGGCGCTTTTCCAGCCAGCGCTCTTTAAGAAGAACATGATCCGCCGCACGATCTTCACCGCTCTTCCGTGGTTCCTGATGGACATCGCGACCTACGGCGTTGGCATCTTCACGCCAACGCTGCTCGCCGCAATCGCCGTCAAGGGCGCCAACACGAGCTTCCTTACCGATGACATCACGGCGACAGCTGGAACAGCGATCCTCGACATCTTCCTGCCGCTCGGCTTCCTGACGGCGATCCTGCTGGTCGACCGCGTCGGCCGCGTGCCACTGCAGATGTTCGGCTTCGGGATGATGGCTATCGCGCTCTTGATCCTTGGCTTCGCAGAAGGGATCAGCGGCGGCGCATCCGCCCACTTGCCTTTGGTGCTGGTCGGCTTCGCACTTTTCAACTTCTTCATGAACGCCGGGCCGAACTCGACAACTTACGCGCTGCCGGCAGAGGTCTTCCCCTCCGAGATACGCGCCGCCGGTCACGGCTTTGCTGCCGCCTGCGCCAAGCTCGGCGCGGCGGTAGGCGTCTTCTTCTTCCCTATCTTGCTCGACTCAATCGGCACCAGCGCGCTGCTCTTTGGCCTTGCAGGCACGACTTTGCTGGCGCTGATCATCACACGCGTCTTCAGAATCGAAACGACCGGCAAGTCGTTCGATGAGATCTCGGGCCGCAAGCTGACGGAACTTTCGCCGCGCCCGTCGCCGCCTTGATCCCCTGCCCCGAGTGATGAGTACCGCCAAGGGGATTCGAACCCCTGTTTCCGCCGTGAGAGGGCGGCGTCCTAGTCCCCTGGACGATGGCGGCTTGCGAGGCGCAGAATAGCAATCTACGCGGTGCTATTGTCGCCGTCAGCTACGCGGATGTGGCGGAATTGGTAGACGCGCACGGTTCAGGTCCGTGTGGAGGCAACTCTGTGGAGGTTCGAGTCCTCTCATCCGCATCACTGTTGGCGCCGAAACCGGCGCTGAGCGACCGCGCACCAAGTAGGATTCACTGATGCTCAAGACCCGGAACCGCCGCAGCGCACTAGTTCTTCCCCTTCTCCTCGTCGCATTCGCCGCTGCCCTACCGAGCGCTGCGAGCGCTCAAACCGGATCCACGCCACCAAAGGTCGTCAAGCCGGCACTCCCTGCTGGCACGATCACCAAGACCTACAAGGTGGCGCTCTCGATCAAGCCGGGCCAGAACCTCAACCTCTACGAGTACATCAAGGCCGACCAGCGCCCCAGCGAACCTGGCTGGATCGTCGGCTTCACTCCGAACCTGAAGCTCGCAGACGGCAGCACGCCACCGGTCGACCAGATCCACCTCCATCACCTCGTGATGCTGATCAACAGCGACATCGTTGTCGCGTCAGGCGAAGAGAAGACACAGGTCACGCTGCCGACCGGCTTCGGCTACCGCTACAGGCCTACCGATCGCCTGATGCTCAACCACATGATCCACAACCTCACGGCATCGCCGGAAGAGGTTGTCTTCGAATACACGGTCAACTTCCTCCCCGACACAGCCCCGGCAGCAGCCTCGATCATGGGTGTGCAGACGCAGTTCGTAGATGTTGAAGGCGGCAAGGCCTACCCCGTCTTCGACGTCAAGCGCAACGCCGGAGTTAACGGCCGCTACACCTACCCCGAGCAAGCCCCTGCGACGCTAATGAAGCGCAACACGGTTCGCATCCAACACGCTGGCACGCTGGTCGCCACCGCCGGTCACCTCCACCCCGGCGGGCTCTACACGGATCTGTACGTGACTCGCGGTGACAAGACGGTCAAGATCTTCCGCTCCAACGCTTACTACTACGGCGCAGCCAAGATGCTCTCGTGGAACGTGTCGATGGGTTCTACCTCTCCTGATTGGCGCGTAGCCGTGAAGCGGGGCGACGTCCTCAGCGTCCAGGTCACCTACGACACATCGAAGGCTGCCTGGTACGAATCGATGGGTATCTCGCCGGTCGCGCTGAGCAATTCACCTTCAGGCGGAGTTGATCCCTTCATCCCCGCCGAGTTCGCGTCGCTCGATCAGAAAGAAGTTCTCACGCACGGCGAGCTGAAAGAGAACCGCGACTTCGGTGGCCGCAAGACGAGGGGCTACGCCGATGCTCGCAAGCTCGCCGACGGCCCGACACTGGCTCAGGTCAAGGTCAAGAACTTCCTCTACCAGCAGGGCGACCTAACGATGCCCGGCAAGAAGGGCCTGCCTCCGGTTGTAGCGCCGGGCAAGTCGATCACCTTCGTCAACCAAGACCCGGGAACGATGATCTTCCACACGGTCACTCCATGCAAAGCGCCCTGCGACCGCAGCTCGGGAATCAGCTACCCGTTGGCCGATGCCGCCCAGGTTGATTCAGGTGAGCTTGGCTTCGGACCTGCTGGAATAACAGCGGCAGCAAACCGCTCCACGTGGGCAACCCCGACCTACCTCAAGACCGGCACCTACACCTACTTCTGCCGGATCCACCCGTTCATGCGCGGCGCATTCCGGGTCAAGGCAGCGAAGTCCACCAAACGCTGAGCGGCCACGCTGCTACTTCGGTAGCCCCGCGCCATCCGGCGTAATCGATCGGGTCTAGCTGTATTCTCAGGCGATGCGCCTAATCCCGACCGCCCGAGTTGCAATTCCTCTCCTTGCTGCAGTGGCCGTCGCCGCTTCACTCCCTTCTGCTGCCTCCGCGGCGCTCACGTACCCAAAGGTCGCCACCGCCGACTACCCGGCCGGAACGGTTGCGAAGACCTACAAGGTGCCTCTCACGATCAAGCCAGGGCAGAACCTCAACCTGCTGGAAACGCTGCGGCAGAACTCCGACATGCGCCCGAGCGAGCCTGGCTGGATCGTCGGTTTTGTACCGACGCTGAAGCTCGCCGACGGCACAACGCCGCCGGTCGATCAGATCCACCTCCATCACCTCGTTCTCTACCTCGCGGGCACGCTCGTTACCGCAGCGGGAGAAGAGAAGACGCGTTGGATCTCGCCGAAGGGATTTGGCTACCGCTACAAGCCAACCGATCTCTTCCTGCTCAACCACATGATCCACAACCTCACGGCCAGCCCGGAGAAAGTGATCTTTGAGTACACGCTCTACTTCCTCCCCGACACGGCCCCAGCGGCGGCATCGATCACGCGGGTTCGCACCGCCTTCGTTGATGTCACTCCGAGCACCTACCCGGTCTTCGACGTGCTGCGCGGAAGTGGCGTCAACGGCCGATACACCTATCCGGCGATGGCGCCGGCCTCGCTGATGCGGCGCAACACGGTCTTGGTCGACCACGATGGCTCGCTGGTCGCCACCGCTGGCCACCTCCACCCCGGTGGCCTATACACCGACCTCTTCCTCACGCGTGGCGACAAGACGGTAAAGATCTTCCGCTCCAACGCCTACTACTACGGCCGCGCGCTAGGCAGCTCGTGGAACGTCTCGATGGGAGCAACTTCGCCAGCATGGAGGGTCAGCGTCAAGTCCGGGGACATTCTCAGCGTTCAGGTCACATACGACTCATCTAAGGCCTCCTGGTACGAGTCGATGGGAATCGCGCCGGTGCAGATAACCGACGTGCCGTCAGGCGGCATTGACCCGTTCACAACGGCCGGTTACGCCTCTCTCGATCAGAGCGAAGTGCTGACGCACGGCGAGCTGAAAGAGAACCGCGATTTCGGCGGCAGCAAGACGCGCGGTTTCGCCGATGCGCGCAAGCTGGCCGACGGACCAACGCTGGCGCAGGTAAACGTCAAGAACTTCCTCTATCAGCAGGGCGACCTGACGATGCCCGGCAAGAAGGGCCGCCCGCCGGTAGTCAAGCAAGGCAAGTCTCTGCGCTTCCTTAACCAGGATCCACCGACCGAGATCTACCACACGGTCACTCCTTGCAAGGCGCCATGTGACCGCAGCTCAGGGATCAGCTTCCCGCTTGCCGACGGCAAGACGATCGACTCCGGCGAGCTTGGCTTCCCCTATTCAGGCGCAGCCGTCAATCAGGCAGCCGCCGGAAGAGCGAGCTGGTCAACGCCGAGCAACCTGAACCCCGGCACCTACACCTACTTCTGCCGGATCCACCCGTTCATGCGCGGCGCATTCCGGGTCAAGGCAGCGAAGTCCACCAAACGCTGAGCGGCCGCGCTGCCCCTTCTGTAATCTCGGCCAATGAGCACCGAGAGCGGTTCACTTGATCTCGAGAAGCGACTGGAGGGGCTGCTGGAACAAGGGACGTTCGCCCCTCCCGCCTCGTTTGCCGAAGCCGCGGCCCTGAACGATCCGGCGATCTACGCCGAAGCAGCGGCAGACTCGCCCGCATGGTGGGGCGAGCGCGCACGTGAGCTCGACTGGGCGACCCCGTTCACAGAGACGCTCGACGATTCCGCCGCCCCGTTCTACAAATGGTTCGAGGACGGTGAGCTCAACGCCTCCTACAACTGCCTTGACCGCCACGTCGAAGCAGGCCTTGGCGATCGCGTCGCCTACCACTGGTTTGGCGAAGAGGGAGAGCAGCGCGACATCACTTACGCGCAACTCTTGGCCGACGTGCAGCGGACTGCCAATGCTCTGAAGGCTCGCGGTGTCGGCGCCGGCGACGTCGTCGGCATCTACCTGCCGATGATTCCCGAGGTTGTCGTCGCGATGCTCGCCTGCGCGCGGATCGGCGCACCGCACAACGTCGTCTTCGGCGGCTTCTCTCCGGAGTCGGTGCGCGAGCGGATGGAAGTCTCGAACGCGAAAGCGCTCTTCGTCCCCGATGGGGCACGGCGCAAGGGAAAGACCGCTCCGATCAAAGCCGAGGTCGATGCGGCGATGGGCGAGCTGAAGGATTTGGAGACGATCTTCGTTGTACGCAACACGGGAATAGACACGCCGATGAGCGAAGGTCGCGACGTCTGGCTGGACGAGATCTGCGCCGAGGTCGATGCCGAGTGCCCGGCCGAACCGCTGGGCGCCGAGCACCCGCTCTTTATCCTCTACTCCTCCGGTTCGACCGCCAAGCCGAAGGGGATTCTCCACACCACCGGCGGCTACATGACCGGCGTCGCCTGGACTTACAAGGCGGTCTTCGACATCAAGCCCGAGAGCGATGTTTGGTTCTGTTCCGCAGACGTTGGCTGGATCACCGGGCACTCCTACATCGTCTACGGCCCGCTCGCCAACGCTGCGACGAGCGTGATGTATGAAGGCGCGCCGGATTACCC
>WLNV01000088.1 GCA_009699615.1 Actinomycetota bacterium | reverse complement strand
CGCCCCACGCTGGATCGCTGCATTGCTCGCTCTCGACTCGCCGGCGCCGGCGGATTGATGTTCGCCAATTTGTTCGCTGCGCGGCATAACAAGCCCAGCGGCCTTCGGGCAACCGCCGATCCGGTTGGGCCACACAATGACGCGATATTGAGGGAACTGAGCCAACTGGCGCGGCAGACCTACGTGGCGTGGGGCGCAGACGGAGACATGCTGGCGCGCGCAGCCGCGGTCGTGCCGCTGCTCCGCGAACCGCACTGCCTCGGTGTCACCGCCAGTGGCCAACCCCGTCACCCTCTGTATGTCCGAGGCGATGTCGCTACCCGGCCGTGGCCTTGAGCGCGTTGGCGCGGGTCGGGGGGCGCTGGCCGTTCCAGCAGGCACCGACGGTGCTTCCTATTCATGAGGAAGGTGCCGCTCATTACAGCCCGTCCGGCAGCTCCAGCACTAAGGGGTAGTGGTCACTGCGACCCTCCCACTCTGGGCCATCGAGAATTTCCAGCGAAGCCGAGTTCAGCCAAGGTGTCGACACGAAGCAGTAGTCGATGCAGAACGGCCGAGGCGTCTTCTTACCGTGGCGATAGGTCGCCTTGGTCTCATCTCCGTGCCGCTCTCCCGATTGATGGTGGTAGACGCTGGCGAGCCCGAGTGCGGTCGCCCTTGCAACAAACCGAGGATGCGACTCCGCCTGGTTGATGACGCGGGTGCTGCTGTTGAGATCGCCCGCCAACACGACTCGGTCAGTTCTCAACAGGCCCGCATGGCAGTCGAGACACGCATCAAGGATCCGAGCATACGAATCGCCTTGTGTCTTCACTGGCCAGACGGCCAACAGATTGAACCTCAGTGGGCCGTCTACCGTGAAGCCGCCAGACAGCTTCGGCGCTTCGACGTTCGATTCGCTCGGTTCAATGGAGTAGCCATTCAGAGCGGCGACGGCCAACCCAGGCCCCTCGCCACCGATCCACATTACTTTGCCGCTTGCTTCCACCTTGGGACGCGACGTCTCGGACAAGACAATGACGTCGCCGTTCAAGGGGGCGAGCAGTGCCAGATCGGCCTCGAATGACCGACGTTGGTTGTTGTAGTTGGCGTTCCACGCAATCAGGCGCATTGACAGACCTTCATTGGAGAGACGAATCGATGGCGACGCAGGCGATTCCCACGCCAGGCGTCGGCTCAGGCGCCTTTGAACTGGAAACGAGGTCAGGCGACGAACTCAACGGCGCAACACCAGTCTTCGGTTTACTTCCCACCACGCGAGAATGTCATCGACGACAACCTTGGCCGCGCCGCGCCAGGTCCCGCTCTCACTTTGCATTCGTCGCTCGTAGCGGGCGGTCCCCAGTAGCGTTGTCAAGGTGGGGGTAGTATTCGGCACGACGAAACCGCCACCGAGGGCCGCCGAGGCGACACCTACTGAGCCGTTGGTCACGATGCCCCTCGCCAGCACTGTGAGGGTCAGCATTGCCGTATCCCTGTCTGCCGATAGCTCCAACTCCGAACGAATCCTGATCTCCTGCTGAATATCTCGAATCGAATCGCGTATCCCAGAGTCGATGTCTGCGAACCCATCTCGAATCTGAGGACCTACGAATACGGTTGCCTTCGGCTCTTGGGCCGACGCGAATTGCCCCCAACACGCAAGGGCCATGACTAGGAGAAATCGCCTCATTCTCGCCACCTCTAACTGGGCATTGTAGGCGAGGGAGCTAGCCGAGCACAGGGCCGCCGGCGCCGGGCCCTTGCCTGGGCCGCACCGACTATGCGGTCTCGGCCAGCATCCGCTTGATGAGCCAACGGCCCGCTAGTTTTCTGTCGAGGGCCTTGAACACCTCTTCGATCGACCAGTAACGAATTGCCGGCGGGCACTGGTCACGAGCCGACTCGGGTCCGAACATCAGCAGGTCGCGGCGCGCCGACTTCATCAGCAACAGCTTCTGTGCCTTCTTGCCGACCAGATTCTTGGACACGGTGGTCTGCGCCAAAACCTCGCGCCCGGCCGGCGAGTAGCCGGCGTGGTCGATGTCCTCAAAGGACCGACTCCCGCTCCATTGCGTGGCGCACAATCCCTGCGAAAATAGAAAATTCATCACCAGCCACTCGACATCCCGGTGATGCAGGGACTCTACGCCGCGGACGAGGGCGGTGCCTTGCACTAAGCGGAGAAGCTGCCCGGCTGAGCGTCGATGGCACGTTTGAACGGTGCATTGACGCGGCGGTAGGTTGCCGAGGAAACTGCTCGATGAATCCACGATCCGCGCCTTCGTTAAGGGGAGGCACAACAGGCCGTTAAGCCTCTGCCACCGGCTGCCCGGTGCGACCCAGCCGACGAGGCGATCTGATGGCTTATCCGTGGCGCCCTTGTATGCGGCGATGACCGCCGCACCGTGCGTTCGGATCTCGTGAAACAGTTTCACATCGATTCTCGCGCGACGATGTGTGTAAGAAGCGATGTTCGGGCCCTTCCGATTCCAGTCCAAGGCAATGAGTCGCCGCTTAAACAACTGGGCGACTTCGCCGGCATCATCAAGGTTGTGGGTAATCGTGACTTCGAGCGGGGCCGGCTTGGACATCCGCGATGATAGCCGTTCCGAAGACCTCTTCGGCGGGCGAATACTTTGCCCCGGTCTGCCGAGCAGGCCTGGGTAGCTGTTGGCAAGCCGTCGTAACCGAGTCGTTTGCTACTCGGACACGGATCAGTCTCGGTTGTAGCGATCGCGGACTGCTTTGGGTGCACTGCACCCCAAACGAAAGGCGAGATAAAGAAAGGCAGCACTAAGAGCCATCCGTCCCCAGTGGACCGTCTTCCAATCATCGAAGCCGCCGGTGACAAGCTCAATGAACGCCATGGCGAGAACAGCGCCACCGAATGCCACGGGCAAGAGTCTGTTGTCGGCCATGTACGTCCCGAACACTAGTGTACCGTGCTGATGAGTTCAAGGATTCCCGAGCAGAGCGGACGCCGGCCACATCGATTAGAATCGCCACCGCGATGCCCCATACCTGTCTATCACGCGTTCTATCGTCCCTTGTTGGAGTTCGCTGGGGACCGCGGATCGTGTTGATCGATGGCGCTAAGCTGGCGAGCTTGATGATCGCCAACGGTGTTCGCGTCTCAATAGCGGCGACCCACGTGGTTAAGACGGTCGACTTCGATTACTTCGTTGAGGACGGGGCTTAGCCGGCCCTCCCGCCCAAGCGCGGCAACCCAACCTCAGATGGCAAACATGCTGGCAGACGCTCGCGACCGCACCGCATCCGAACTAGACGCGGCAACACGCGCCCTTGGTGAAGCCCGCGAGATTGCTCACGCTGCTAGAGTAGCGGCTCGAAAGATGAGCGCTCGTGCGAAGGACCATCAGGCCGCGGTGGAGGCCGCCCGCAACCTTGAGTCAGTGCAGGGCCGCTACGAGTCGGCGCTCGCGGCTCATGCCGCCGCCGCAGCGGCTGTCGAGGCCGCGCGCCGGGACGTTCGCTCGCCGAACGAGATCGCTCTCGCCTCGGCTGTCGCGCTTGCAGATGACAGGCGCACCAAGGCTCGCGAGGCCGCCGGTGCCAGCCGCGCGAAGATGAAGGCTGCGGCGAATAATATTCGCGCGACTGAGTTTGCCAGGCTAAAGGTCAGGTTCGCCGAGAAGACCGCGGGCAAAACGCCTCGCCAATGGACTGCGCCTGGCAGCACCTACGACGACGAACGCGCGGCGAGCCAGACTCGAGAAAAGAAAGCCATCCGCCAAGCCGAAGCTATTTACCGGGCGGCCTGCCTATCGGCAGACCAGGTTCGGGAGGCTTCGGTAACCGCGGCGATCAAGCGATGGCGAAATCAGTCACGCGCTCCGAAGTAGCCGTGGGCTGATGATCCCCCGTCTTGAGCGGGCGAGCAGCATCATCGGCGGCTAAGTGGTGTCGTAGATCCGCGCCGCCGAAAGGAGCCTGAGACGTAGCTCGTCGTCATCGAGCTGGACGAAGGTACCTGGCCCACCTTGCTCAATCCGATCTACCGGCTTCCCTTTGGCATACGCCCACAATAACGGCTCCATCTGCGGTGCCTGGCCGGCAATGACGCGGGCCTTGAGGGCCGCGCGGTACTCGGGGTCGTCCACGATGTGCGCCGCGGCCTCGCGGGCCTCGATGCTGATCCGGTTCCTGGCGCCTGGCGCGCGGCCGCGCGGATTACCGGACTGGCCTGGCTTGAAGGAGCCAGCGGTGGGGGCGCGCTGCCTCAGGCTGTTGGTTGCTGGCATCTTGGCAGTGTAGGGCAGCGGCGCGCGTGAATCCCACTACGGCCTGCCGGTTCCGAGACGTTCGGCGTCTTCTCTCGGCACAACGAACTGCCTAGCCGCTGACGTAGATCGCAGAAATCGAAAAGCATATAGTTGCCGTTTATCTCTGCCGACCTGGGGGGCAATCATGGCTTGGTCACGGCTCAATAAGTACGAGCGCCGTTCTAGAGAAGGTCAGCGGGCGACTGAGCGCGACTTCGCGAAACGGCAGCGTCAGCAAAAACGCGATGCTTTGAAGGCACGTCGCGAGGCGGATCTTGCCAAACGGAAAGAGGCGCAAGCATCTGTGCGCGTCCGAGGCGAAGAAGTCCGGCTCCAAGACACTGAACTCTGGAATTCCCTGGTCCAAGTCTCCGCGTTGCTCTACGAACGCTTGAAGAAAGTTATACGTGGGAGCCTGACGCGTGGAAAGGGCCCACAATAGCGCTCCTACTGGCTCGACTTCGATGTCCTTTGTCTACGGAGGGCGAGGCCATCCGCGGCACCGGCCGCACCAAGGCTCGGAAATAGAGAACGGGGATTAGGTCCGCCCGTCGGTTCCTTCTTCGGCCCAGATAGCTGCCGCGCGGGTAGTGTTGGCCGCTACCGACAGCCCACCAGAGTGATTCAAGGGCAAGGAGCAATTGGCGATCCGTACCTCCTCCAAAGTCCAGGGCTTCGCCGACTAGCGGTCTAGGCCGTGTCGTCGTCGGCGTCCCTCGCGCCGAGTCGCTGGCTCGGGGACTGCCACCCTGCGAAACGAGTCAGCGCACTGCTGTCGCCCAGCATGTCGCGAGCCGCGGCGATGCGAGTGGCGATGGCGGCGCGCTCAGATGGGGGCAGCCTCTCCGACCGGTGAAGCGCATCCTCGAAGAACGACTCGATGTGGCAGGCCTCCGTCCACGCCTGGATGATGGAGATCAGCTCGGCCTGGCTTGTCTCCCGCGCCTCTCGTTGTTTACGCAGAAGTTCTTTCCGATCCCATTCTTGGCACTGGGCGGCCCACAACCGCGATGCCTCATCGCGTTTCCGCTGCGCCTCTTCGACCATGGCCACGATCAGGGGTGCGGCCGTCTCCAGCCCTTTACGAATGGCGCTGAACTTAGTGGCAAGGTCGCCCGGCTTCGCCTCGATCCACTCCTGCGTCCACGCCGTGCCAAGGTATGGCGAGTAGGCGCGCACCGCGAGGCGCCCAGAGCCCGTCTCGCGTTTGCTGATCCAGTTGTACGTGTCGTCATACGGCCGGCGCCGAGCGGGTAGCTCGCTGACGCGCACGTAGTCTCCCTTGACGTAGCGAAACTCGGCTTCCTCGCTGACCTCGTAGATACTCAACCCGATGGCCACGGTACCGAACGAGACGATCGTGGCTCGGTCAGGACTCCACGCAGGGTGACGATAATCGTCCAGACGGTGTCCGGGTCTGGTGTGTAGCTCGGGGCGGCAGAACTGGGTCAGGGGCAGGAGGCGCACGTTGCGGCCCTGATCTTCAAGCGTCAGGAACAGCCCGCTGGCGAGGTCGAGCGCGCGGGCCAGTAGGGGTTTCGAGACGAAGATGTCCACCAGGATGCGCTTGCGAGGCCGGAGGTATCCGGCGTCCGACACCCGTCCCGCCTCGAAGTGTTCACGGACCCCGCTGACCAGTGCATGACGAGTCGGTCGTGGCCCAAAGCGACCTGAGCGCCGTGTTGCGTTCGGACCGGGTGGGCGGGGGATGACGACACGTCGCCGCACAGGCCCACCTCGTGACCATTCGAGCGTGTCGCCCGCCGCCGGTTCGGGGAGCGGCGGCCTCGGCGGCGCCTTGCCCACTTCCAACTGAGCCCAATAGCCTCGCGGCGGCCGCGGCACGTTGAGGTCGGCGCACACGCGGGCCAGGAAACTGCCCGACACGTCGTAGCGCGCGGCGACGGTGACCATCGGCTCGGCCCAGACTTGCTCGTACAGTTGCTCGCGGGTGACGGAGGCAGTCGGAGAGGTGTTCATCGCCGGATAGTAGCGCCGTCAGGCACGGGCCGACGCAATGTCAATGGACCGCCACGAGCGCTTTCGCCGGCTGGGCGGACGGGGTACAGTTGCCCGCGCAATGCTGATCGACACGACCTTTGACTTCCGGCTCGACTCGTCAGGAAAGGACCCTGACGCGTACAGTGCGACGCTTCGGCGGTACCACAAGCTCCTATGGAGCAAGGCGCTGCCAGATGGTCGGCTATTCGACCTGCGTGACGACGTTCGCGGCGTGTACCTGCATCATTGCTCCGACCTTGGAGAGTTTTGGCTGTCGAGCGACTCGG
>WLNV01000087.1 GCA_009699615.1 Actinomycetota bacterium | reverse complement strand
CCCCGCGACCGGCTTGGCAGGCAGGATCGGCAGCGTGTTGCGAAGCGAGCCGGTCACGCCGCCGCTCGACGTCAACGAGCGCAGCGTAATTTCGTAACGGCCGCTGGCTGTCGCACTGGAAGCTGGGCTCCATGGGTTGCTGCCGCTGGACGGCGCGATCTCGTAATCGGTCAACGATGATGAGACGCCGCGGACGGAGTACGGCTGCGTGCTGTTGTCGTATGCGGTGATCGAGAAGAAGCGCGCCGACGGGTACTTCCCACGCAGATAGATGCGCGTGCCGCTAGTCGCTCGGTATGGGGTTGTCCAGTAGGTCGAGTTCGAATCGGGGTAGAAGACGTTGCTGGTCGTGGGCGTCGTCTCAACAGGCCACGCGCAGTCCGAAGGCGCCGCGGCGGCTGAAGCGGCGGGCGCCATTGCAGCGGCCCCGATCACGCAGAGCGCGGCAGCAACAAGCGGGGTCGTAATCCTGATCATTCTCATCATCAAACCGATCTGTTGTTGGGCAGCGACGCCAAGCGGCTCGACCTTACCACCCGCCCTCCCAGGCAGAAGGCGGGCTCTAAACAGGGTTCTAGCTTCGTCGTATGGCAGCGAAGGACCCAACGAACCCTTGGGCCTTGGGCCCTGAAGCAACGAAGCCGCTACCGCGCGGCCGTCACGCACTCTTGCGCGAAAGCGTGCTCCGACTCGCCGGAATCGCTCACCAATCGCCCCTAGACGGCGATGTTATGACGACGTTGTTTACCGGCTCACCTCGTGGGCGGAAAGTGTAGGCTCCAAAAATAATGGATCGTCGAATTGCTATCCCCGTCTACTTAACCTCGCTGCTGGCGCTCTTCGCGCTCAGCGCAGGCAACGCCTTTGCCGCCGCGTCGGTGAGGGTTGAAATCAAGATCAGCGGCGCTGCCGCCAGCGGCGGCTCGCTACTGGCAATCTCCAGCACGGGTAAAGCGGTCCGGACCAAGCTCGGCTCGAAGACGGTTTCGCTGAACGTCCCAAAGGCAACGATTAGTGGCACAACACTACAGCTCGTCAGCAAGTCGGGCAGATTCCTTGGGCCGGTTGTGTTGGCAAGCGCCTCAGGCGGCAAGAAGGCTTACCTCACGCTCGGCAAGGGCGCTGGTGCGAAGAGCTCGCTGAAGCTCGGAACTGCGACTGTCAAGAAGGGTTACGCGGCGCTGAGCAAGCCACTGGCGACCAAGTCGCTGCTGACCTCCTCGTACGCGGCGGCCGTCAAGGGCGCGCCAACAGGCAGCGGCCGCCTCGGCCTGCAGAAAAGCAGCAAGAAGGCCTCGGCTGCGCAGGAGGGCGGCGGTGGTGGCAACGGCGATGGCGGCGGCAACGGCGGCAACGGCGGCAACGGCGGCAACGGCGGCAGCCTTCCATCCGGTACCGACCCCGATCGCGACGGGCTGACCAGCAACATCGATGTTGACGACAACGGAAACGGAATCCTCGACAACCAAGACTCGACTCAGCGCCCAATCAGCGCCGGCCTGTTCGCAACTTTGAACCTTCGGCCCAGCGACGTTGGAACGAACGTCAACGCTACCGGCGTGACGCAGGCCCAGATCGACGCCAACGTTTCCGGTGAGAACATCTTCAACTTCATCTTCTACTTTGGCGGCGGCGATCTTCCAGCGACGACGGGAGCTTACGTCGACTGCGGCGCTCTCAGTTACTGCAACTCGGTTACCGGCACTGCTGTTCTGAGCGGGCTGAGCGAGTCCTCGCCGGACCTTCCCCGCGGCACGCTGTGGCGCAACTGGCGGGCGGACGGAAATCGTTCCGGCAACGGGCTCGAGAGGATCACCAACAACGGCCAGAACGCCTGGGCAGCAGGCCTGCAGCCGCGCGCAACGACAGCTCAAATGGCCCCCGGTGACCTCTTCAATGTGGTCTTCCGCGGCGCTGGCGGCGACGTCACCACGCCGGTGGCGCTGCCCAGCTACCCGGTCACGGTGCCAGCGATCAAGGCCGTCACCTCCGGTGGTGTGGCAACCACGATCCTCAACGGAAACCCGGCAAGCCCTGGTTCAAACGACGGCTCGGCGATCGGCGTCAGCGCCGAAGGTGACATTGCGTTTGATTACTGGCGGCCGCAGCGCCGTGGCATCGCCGGAACCGGCGAAGCTGCGCTGATCGACATGGGCAACCTCCATTACACGATCTCGATCGGCGCCCTTCGCACTTCCAGCGGCACAGAGGTTCGCGTCTCGCAGGAGTTCAGCTGCAACGCTGCCGGCCAACCGGTAAGCCCGGAGGGCGACTTTTACGGCCCCGCCGACCCGACCGCCGACGCCGCGCCGAACCCGGCCAACACGCGCACATACACAACCAATCTGCGCTCCTGCCTAAGCGGCGCAATCAGCGCTGGCTACCTGCCGGCCGGCACCTCGCTGACCGGCGCGAAGGTCAACGTGGCCTTCACCGCATCGGGCGAGAATCGCTCAGGCGGCGCCGACCGCGCAGTGATGGCGATCGCCTTGGCGCTCTGAGCAAACCGCCACTGAGCTGGCGCTGCGCCAGCCGCAGCGGCGCTGCAGAAGCTGACGGCTCTAGGCGGCCCAAAGCGGCCCGCAGCGGGCCGCCGGTCTGGTAGTTTGCCGCACATAATGAAGCTGAAGAGTTCGACCACTGCTGTGCTGGTCGTAGCCGCGCTGAGCGCGATCGCTGCGCCGTCCGCCAGCGCGCTGCCCTACTCGAAGTCGCAGCTTCTAAAGGACTCGCTGCAGGTGAGCGATGTGCCTTCCTCTTACTTCATCAATAAGCCGAAGACGCGCGAGCTCTCCTACTCAGTTCAGCCGAACACGAATCGGTTCGAGATGTGCGTTGACAAGGACGGCCACAAGGTCTTCGGCGTCGCCCCCGCGCAGCGCGCCAATTCGGCGATCTCGCTCTACCAGCAGGGCAGCGGCAGCGACATCAGCGCGACGCGCTCGGTCAGCAGCGACATCTACTCCTACGGAACCACAGCGAAGGCGAAGGCCGCATGGAAGGCGCTGCTGGAAGCAAAGAAGCGCTGCGCACCGAAGGCCGGAACATCGCTCCCCTTCCAGGGAGTCAACGTTGACGTCGAGGCAACTCAGCAGCTGAAGACGTCGAAGGTTTCGAACGGCATCCCTGGCTACACAATCGAGCAGAAGGTCGCGCTCGCAGCAGGCGAGAGCGGCCCCGGCGGCCTCAGCATCTGGGTTGACGGCTTCACCGCCTACCGGATGGTCTGCAAGACGATCGTCCGCGCCCAGTTCGCCAACTACAGCACGATCTCACTTGCCGACTCGCAGCTCACCAACTTATGGCGCAACTTCACCGCCGCCGCGGCGCTGAAGATCGCCCGGCGCGTGCACTAAGCGGCGCTGATAGCTTAAGCCGATGAATTCAGCCGTCAGTCGGATCACGCTACTTCCATGTTTGCTCCTTCTGATCGCTTTCGCGTCGCTTGCATCCGCGCCGAAATCAGAGGCGTTCGGGACGATCAACGGTTCGTTGCCGGGCGTACGTTTCTACGCGGAGCACGAGAACATCACTCGCGCTGCGCTCTCGTGTGAAGCTCAGAGCAGCCCCCGCTCCTGCTTCGGCCCGAAGAGCATCAGCAACCTCGCCGGGATGGGCGGCTCGTGGGGTGCGGTTGGCGCTCCCGACAATATGCCGATGCACGGTGGTGGTGGCCCTTCTTGGTGGCACTGCGACGAAGGCGACTTTGTTGATCAGCCGGGCTACCCGCACTCGCGCACCCAGGCCAACCACGAGCTCAACCAGTGCCAAACATTCCTCAACGCGATGATTGGCAATGGGTTAGGCGACGACAGCAAGATCAGGCCGAATTGCAGACGCCTCCAAAGCACGGGCAAGATGACGTTCCGCTGCGAAGGCGTCGTCGAGGTCGCGCACAAGATGCTCAACACCTCGAACCGGATCGATATTTCCGAACCGAGCTACGGCAATGAGGCCCGCGGCTGCACCTTCAATGGCGACTACGGCCGGATCAAGTGTTTGATGCTGCAGCAGTTTGGCTATGCGCTGCATGCGGTTGAAGATTTCTATTCGCACAGCAACTACACCGACACATCATCATCACCGTTCTCAATCCAAAATCCGCCCGGCCTGGAGATGACTGGCCCCAGTCCGTTCCTCGCCAAGATTCCCCGCACGAACTTCGAAAACAACCTCGCCACCGGGTGTTATCCCGACGGGGACTGCGAAAAGGCAGGGCGCACGACCCACGGAACAATCAATAAGGACCGGGCAATAATTAGCCCTCGCAGCGGCTATGTCACGCCCAAAACAAACATGCCTGCCGACTACATGACCCCGCGCGGCGGGCAATCGAACAACGAGCAGAACGCCGTTCGCGTCGCCATCCTTGACGTGCGGCGGCAATGGGAGAATCTTCAGGCACGGATCATCGAGCGCGAAGGCACGCTGCGCGGAAACATGATCATCTGCGCGCTCAGCCAAGACGAATCAAACAAGGTCTGTCAGCCTGGCGTAACTGCAGCGTCTATCGCCAAGCGCAGTGAAGTCAAAACGGGCAGCACGGGCCGGTCAACTGCGAAAGCTTGGACAGAAGAAACTGTCCGGGGAAGATCGCGCGACACGCATCCTGAAGTCGGCCTGCGAATTCCGCGCCCGGACTACAACGTCAAGGATCCTGCTGTTACCTCTGACCGAGTTAAGAAGGGCAAGACTGAGCGTCGCTGCGGCACCGTCAAGTTGCCTGGCGTCACAGTCACCGACGTGAAGGTCTGGGGCACAAGCTGCGCGTCAGCTCGAAAGATGCTCACTACCTACCGCCTGAGCAGCACCGCTAAGGCAAGCCAGATGCGCCACCTGAGCACGCTGATCTGCGACGAAACGGGGCCAACCACCCCAATTCGCTGCGGGCGCGACATGAAGGTGCTGATCACCTTCGAGCCGGACTGCATGGGCGGCAACTGCGACACCTAAGCCGTCGCTGAGCTGAGAGCGCCGCTTAAACGCCAAGCGAAGCTTCAATGCGGCCGTCGGCGACGGCCTGCTGCAGCGATTCGTAATCAAGCTGGTTCTGTTCCGCGTAGAGCTCGGCGAACTCGGCGATTGCCTGCGGGAATACGTCGCCGCTGCCGATGTAGGCGCTGATTGCGGCGGCGTCGCCGGAGCGCGCGTGGGAGTGAGCGAGCGTGCCGCCGCAAAGCTCGGCGTAGCGGCTTAAGAGGTAGGGATCCAGCGCCTCAACCGGCACCGAGCCTTTCATGTCGCGCAATTGGCGCAGGTAGTAGTGCTTGCCTTGCCCCATCACGTCGGTCGTCCAGCCAAGGAACGGATCGCTGGCCGACTGCATGATCTGCTGGCCGCGCACCACCCTCTCCCCTTGGTGCTTGAAGATACTGGCGCCGGCGTAAGGCGCGAGCACCGACTGGCTTGCTTCTTTGAACTGAATGAAGAGCGGATCCTCGTCGTGGGCGCCCATCATCAGCAGCATGAAGGCCTGCGTGCCGACCGAACCTACGCCGACGATCTTGCGGGCAAAATCGACGCGGTGGTAGCGCTCAATCACAACGCGCTCGGCCGGCCCAAGCGAACCGAGGTAGTTCTCAAAGGCAGCGGCGACGAGCGTTTCAACGTCCCGGCGCTGGCCGGAGACGACGGCGGTGATCACCGGCGGCTCTTCCTTGATTACCCACCCGTCCGGGGTGCGCTCGGCGTAGCGGGCGAGCGCGCCGAGGTTCGTCTTGCGCCCGGCTTTGTTGATCATCTTCTGAACTTCCTTGACGCCCTTCTTCGAAGATGAGCGAGCGATCTCTTCAACGATGCTTTCGGCGTCGGTGCGGGAGTACCAAACGTCAAGGAACGGCATCGCCGCCAGCTCGGCCATCCGCGAGCGGTAGCGCTCGGCTGCGGCTAGCGCGGCGGCGTGAGATTCCTTCGCGTCGCAGCCGTTGTCGCGAGCGGCAACCGAGACGCTCGCAACGAGCCGCTTGAGGTCCCATTCGAACGGAGCGGGCAGCGTCTCATCAAAGTCGTTGAGGTCGAAAACCATCCGCCGGTCGAGCGAGGCGTAAAGGCCGAAGTTGAGCAGGTGAGCGTCGCCGCAGCACTGCACGCGCAGGCCGCTGCTGGGTGTGCGCGAGAGGTCCCAGGCCATGATCCCTGCGCCGCCGCGGTAGAACGCGCCGGCCGAGGCGAGCATCCGCCCGTAACGGATCGGCACGAGCCGCTGAACACGCTCAGCTCCCTGGGCTTCGAGGATCGCGAGCGGGTCGGGGCGCTGAGGATCCGGCTCCCACTGGCTGTGAGCTGCGCGCGGCGTCTGCTTGCGCAGCGACTTGCCGTGCTCTGCGGGGGTTGGCGCCAGCGCGCCAGCCTCTTCTTGCTTGCGCCTGTTCCTAAGTTTCATAGTTGGAGATTCTACGCCGCCGGTGCTTTTGGTTCGCTGTTGGCCGAGCGCCAGACCGCAGCGTCGATGGTGACGCGCTGGCCGACAGCATTCAGTAGGTTGAGCCGATGCGCCGCTTGCCACTCCTGATTCTCACCCTCAGTTTGCTAATGCTGGTGCCGGCGAACGCCCACGCGTTCAT
>WLNV01000086.1 GCA_009699615.1 Actinomycetota bacterium | reverse complement strand
GTGCGGCGGGTTGGGAAACCCTCCTTCGCCATCTCAGCCTCGACCTCGATCAGCCGCTCCGGCGAGCCGTAGATCTCCACCGCGTCACGGCCGGCGTGCTCGGCAACCAGATCGGTCGGCGCGCCGACGGCGACCGCCGAGCCGTGCGAGACGATCGTGACCGAATCGCAGAGCCGCTCTGCCTCCTCGATGTAGTGCGTCGACATCAGGATCGAAACGCCCTCGCTGCGCAGCAGATCGATCAGCGCCCAGAGCTCCTGCCTCACCTGCGGGTCAAGGCCGACGGTCGGCTCGTCGAGCAGCACGAGCTGCGGCTCATGGATCAAGGCGCGCCCGATCAGCAGTCGCCGCCGCATACCGCCCGAGAGTTCATCGACCTTCGAATCGCGCCGTTCACCAAGATTGGCGATCTTCAGGACGCGCTCAATGGCAGCCTTGCGATTCGCCTTCGGTACGCGGTAGAGATGCGAGAAGACGACGAGGTTCTGCTCAACGGTCAGCGTCGTGTCGAGATTGTCAAGTTGCGGCACAACGCCCATCCGCGCCCGCGCCGCCTTCGAATCACCCGGCAGTTCGTGGCCCAGCACAGTGATCTGGCCTTCATCGGCAATTGTCTGCGCCGTCAGCATTCGCATCGTCGTTGATTTTCCGGCGCCGTTGGGGCCGAGCAGGCCAACGCAACCGCCTTCGGGAACGACCAAATCAAGGCCGTTTACGGCCGTAATGTCGCCGTAGCGCTTGACGACATGGCTCAACTCGAGTGCGTGGGTCGGCGATGGCACGCCGAAAGGATCGCAGCCCGCTCTATCGTTCATCGCAATGGCTCACCAATACATCTTTACGATGCACAAGCTGACGAAGACTTATCCGCCGGATAAGACCGTGCTCAGCGACGTTTCACTCTCCTTTTACCCAGGCGCAAAAATCGGCGTTCTCGGCTACAACGGCGCCGGCAAGTCGAGCGTGCTGAAGATCATGTCCGGGCAAGATCAGGACTACCGCGGCGACGCCGAGCTGGCCCCCGGTGCCAGCGTCGGACTGCTGGAGCAGGAGCCGCAGCTCGATCCCGAGAAGGACGTCAAGGGAAACGTCGAGGAGGCGGTCGCTGAAACGCGCGCGCTGCTCGATCGCTTCAACGAGCTTGCCGCCAACTATTCGGATGAGACGGCTGAAGAGTTCGGCGCGTTGCAGGCGAAGATCGACGCCGCCGATGCATGGAGCCTCGACACGCAGCTTGAGTACGCGATGGACGCGCTGCGGCTGCCGCCGAGCGACGCCGACGTAACGAAGCTCTCGGGCGGCGAGCGCAGGCGCGTTGCGCTCTGCCGGCTTCTGCTGACGGCCCCCGACCTGCTGCTGCTCGACGAACCGACCAACCATCTCGACGCCGAATCGGTCGGCTGGCTCGAGCGCCATCTCGCCGAGTACAAAGGCGCCGTCGTAGCCGTTACCCACGATCGCTACTTCCTCGACAACGTTGCCGGCTGGATCCTCGAGCTCGACCGCGGCCGCGGCCTCCCTTACGAGGGCAACTACTCGAGCTGGCTGGAGCAGAAGCAGGCCCGCCTTCAGCAGGAAGGCAAGCAGGAGAAAGCGCGTCAGAAGACGATCAACTCTGAGCTCGAGTGGGTTCGCGAGAACCCGAAGGGGCGCCGCAAGAAGGCGAAGGCAAGAATCAACAACTACGAAGAGCTGCTCGCGCAGGAGGCATCAGTCAACCTCGACCAAGTTCAGATTCACATCCCGGCTGGCCCGCGGCTCGGCGGCGTTGTTGTTGAAGCCAAGGACCTCAAGAAAGGTTTCGGGGACAAGCTGCTGATCGAAGACCTCAGCTTCTCACTGCCCCCGGGAGGAATCGTCGGCGTGATCGGCCCGAACGGCGCCGGTAAGACGACGCTGTTCAAGATGATCACCGGCGACGAGCAGCCCGACTCCGGGCAGCTGAAGATCGGCGAGACAGTGCAGGTCGCGGCAGTTGACCAAAGCCGTGATGCGCTCGATGACAACAAGACTGTCTGGGAAGAGATCAGTGGAGGCGACGAGCAGATCATGGTCGGCGAGCGCGAGATGAACTCCCGCGCATACACCTCTTCGTTCAACTTCAAGGGCTCAGACCAGCAGAAGAAGGTCGGCACGCTCTCGGGCGGGGAACGCAACCGCCTCCACCTCGCGAAGGTGCTTAAGAGCGGCGGCAACCTGCTGCTGCTCGACGAGCCGACCAACGACCTCGACGTCGACACGTTGCGCGCGCTCGAAGAGGCGCTGCTGACCTTCGCCGGCTGCGCCGTAGTGATCTCGCACGATCGCTGGTTCCTTGATCGCGTCGCTACGCACGTTCTCGCCTTCGAGGGCGATTCGCAGGTGACTTGGTTCGAAGGCAACTTCGAGGCCTACGAGGAGCACCGCCACGAGCTGCTCGGCGACGAAGCCGACCGGCCGCACCGAATCAGCTACAAGCGCCTAACAAGGGACTGAGCCCAGTCGCGATGCTAGAGATCTCACTCTTCACCGACCCGGGCTGCCCATGGGCCTTCTCGGCTGAGCCGTTCCGTCGCAAGATCGAGTGGCTCTACGGCGACCACGCTGCATGGGAGCTCGTGATGGTCGGCCTCGCAGAAGACCCGGCCGAGTTTGAGGCCAGAGGAATTACGACGGCAATGATGGCCGCCGGCGGCGCGATGATCGCGAAGGAACACGGAATGCCGATCGACAGCAGCGAGCGGGAACGTCTGACAGCCACGATGCCAGCCTGCCGCGCCGTCGTCGCCGCGCGACTCAACGCGCCCGGGCACCAGCAGACACTGTTGCGCGCTATTCAGGTCCGCGGCTTTGCCGGTGAGCTGATCGACGAGCAAGCGACGATCGCTGCGGCGGCCGGCGATGCGGAGATCGACGCCCACGACCTTGAGCTCTGGGCGCAGGAGCAGGCCACGCTCGACGCGCTGGCCTCAGACATGGATCGCGCCCGCCACCCACTCCCCGCAGCGCTTGTGCTCGGCGCGCGCCTCGCCGACTGGGAAGGCGGCCGCCGCTACACCTGCCCGTCCTACGAGATCAGCGTCGATGGCGGCGATCCAATCGCGATCCCGGGCTTCCAGCCATGGCCGGCCTACGATGTTGCGCTCGCCAACCTTGCTCCTGATGCGCCTCGCCGCGAAGATCCGGAGAGCGTCAGCGAAGTGCTCGAGTGGGCCGCCGAGCCGCTGGCAACGCGCGAGGTAGCGGTCGTGATGGGGATCGAGCACGACGAGGCCGCTACGGCCCTGGCCGAGGTCGCCCAGCGCCGCGACGTCGGCTCCGACGCCTACTGGTCGCTCTAGCTCAGCGACGCCAGCGCAGCGTCAAGCTCGCGCAGATCTTCAAGCACGACGTCGGCCTCTGCCAGCTGATCGGCCGCGAACGGGCCGGTCGCGACCGCCACCACGAGCGCTCCGTCGGCGCGGGCGCAGGCGATGTCGCGCGGCGTGTCACCGATCACAACCGTTCTCTCGGCAGGCCATGCATCGCCCCCGTTCCAAAGCTGGCCGGCACGCATCCTCGCGATCGGCGGAAGATCGTTGCGGTCGTCAGAATCGGAGCCGAACCCTCCTTGCCCTTCAGCAAATGGGTAGAGGATTCCCGCAGCGCCCAGCTTCAGCCGTGCGACCTGCTGGATGTTGCCGGTCACCAGCGAGCAGTGGTAGCTGGGATGCTCGGTGACTTGCGCGAGCACCTCGGTTGCGTGCGGTGCCAAGCGATCGCTGAGGTCATCCGGCACAAGCCGCTCGTAGTGGCTGGCCGTGGCGAAGATGAAATCGTCACGGCGCCGCTCGAACTCCTCAGCGGGAACGCCTGCAAGCTCGAGGATGTCGCGCGCGATCGCCTGATCGGTGCGGCCCGCGGCCTCTACCCCGTGTGCGCGCGGTGGCGGTTCGACCTCCCAGACTTCGCAGAGCGCAGCTACGACGGCTGCGGCGTGCGCGTCGGCGCCCTTGACGAGCAGCGTTCCGTCGATGTCGAAGAGCAGCAGCAAGGGTGCGCTTAGCGCTCAAACGAAACGTCGGCCGGTAGCCGTAGTGCGAAGGCCGCCAGCAGCTTGGCCGTGTTCTCCACGTCATCGAGCTGAACGACCTCAACGGGAGAGTGCATGTAGCGCAGCGGCACTGAGACGAGCCCGGTCGGCACGCCGCCGCGGGAACGGTAGATCGCGTCGGCATCGGTGCCGGTGTGGCGACCTGAGGCCGCGAGCGTGTAGGGGATCTTCTCGGCTTCGGCCGCTTCGATCAGCAGCTCGGAGATCAGCGGGTGAAGACTCGTGCCGCGCTCAATCACCGGGCCGCTACCAAAATGATGCTTGCCGAGCTGGTTCTCATCGATCCCTGGGGCATCGGTCGCGTGGGTTACGTCAACGGCGATCGCGAGCCCCGGCTCGAGCGAGTGGGCGATCGTCGTCGAGCCACCGAAGCCTGTCTCTTCCTGAACTGCCGCGACAGCGATCACTTCGCCGGCCGCTCCACCGGCCTCGGCGACGAGCCTCGCCGCTTCGTAGGCGACGTAACAGCCAAGACGGTTGTCCATTGAGCGCGATGCGACGCGGCCGCTCTGCAGCTCGACCGGATCTCCAGCAATCACGGCAACGTCACCGACGCGCACCAGCTTGTTGGCCGCCTCGCCGTCGACGGCACCGATGTCGATGTGCATCGCCTTCATCTCCGGCACTTTCTTGCGGTCGTCGGCGTCGAGCAGGTGGATCGGCTTCTTGCCGACGACACCCGGGAGCACGCCCTCGCGTGTCGCTACGGCAACGCGTTGGCCAACCAAGACCTGTGCGTCCCAGCCACCGACGCCTGTGAAGCGCAGGAAACCGCTCTCTTCGATGTGCGTGACGATCAGCCCGATCTCATCGATGTGACCGACGATCGCCAGCGACGGGCCTGCTCCGGTTGCGGCAACACGGGCGGTCGAGCTGCCCATCACGTCGGCCTCGACCGAGGCGGCGAAAGCGGCGGCGGCATCGCGCCAGACGGCAGCCGGGGTCGTCTCGTAGCCGGACGGGCCGTGAGCCGTTAGAAGCGAACTGAGAACCGGAGGAATAGTCATCGCCAGCGAGCCTAGCGACCGGCCGCGCGCAGGGGCTGAGAATCAGGCACAATGGAGCCAACAGGGCGCAGCTCAAGGAATAAGGTGCTAATCCAGTCGGATTTACGCTATTTTGTTCCTCCCGCCCGCAAAAAGGAGCCACTACCGAAATGTCAGAGTCAACTCAGCGCCCCGAAACAATCGCCCTCCACGGAGGACAGGAGCCGGATCCGACGACCAACGCACGCGCCGTCCCGATCTACCAGACGACTTCCTTCGTCTTCGACGACACCCAGCACGCAGCCGATCTCTTCGCACTAGCCGTACCCGGCAACATCTACACGCGGATCATGAACCCGACCTCCGGCGTACTCGAACAGCGGCTGGCCGACCTCGAGGGCGGCATCGGCGCAGTTGCCGTCGCCTCCGGCCAGGCGGCGGTCACCTACTCCGTCCTCAACATCGCCCAAGCAGGCGACAACATCATCTCCGTAAGCCAGATCTACGGCGGCACATACAACCTCTTCGCTCACACGCTTCCGCAGTACGGGATCGAAGTCCGCTGGGCCGACGCCGATGATCCGGACGCCGTCGCCAAGCTCGCCGACGAGAACACAAAACTCGTCTTCGGCGAGACGATCGGCAACCCGCGCCTCAACGTGCTCGACATCCCAGCCTGGGCCGAGGCAGCCCACAGCGTTGGCGTGCCACTGATCATCGACAACACGGTCGCAACGCCGGTCGGCGCGCGGCTCTTCGATCAGGGCGTCGACATCATCGTCCACTCGCTGACGAAGTTCATCGGCGGTCACGGAACATCGATCGGCGGCATCGTGATCGATTCGGGCAACTTCGACTGGAGCTCGCAGCCGGAGAAGTTCAAGATCCTCGTTGGGCCTGACCCCAGCTACCACGGCGTTGTCTGGGCCGACGCGCTCGGCCCAGCGGCCTACATCGGCCGCGTCCGCACGGTGCTGCTGCGCAACACCGGCGCCGCGCTCTCGCCGTTCAACTCGTTCCTCTTCCTCCAGGGTGTCGAAACGCTGCCTCTGCGGATGGAGCGCCACAACTCAAACGCCAAGGCCGTTGCCGAGCACTTGGCGGCGAGCGACGACGTCGCATGGGTCTACTACCCAGGCCTCGAGTCGAGCCCGTACAAGGAAGTTGCAGACAGAGTGCTCACCGGCGGCTACGGTGCGCTCGTGACATTCGGACTAAAGGGCGGCCTCGACGGCGGCAAGAGCTTCATTGAGGGCCTAGAGCTCTTCAGCCACCTTGCCAACATCGGCGACGCAAAGTCGTTGGCGATCCACCCCGCTTCGACGACGCACTCGCAGCTAAGCGCCGAGGAGCAGGCTGCCGCTGGCGTGACTCAGGAGACGGTCCGTCTCTCGGTCGGGATCGAGAACATCGACGACATTCTCGGCGACATCGACCAGGCGCTCGCGAAGTCGCGCGCAGCCGCTACCGCTTAAGGAGCCACACCCCGTGGAAGCAGGCGGCCTCGGCGAGGTCAAGACC
>WLNV01000085.1 GCA_009699615.1 Actinomycetota bacterium | reverse complement strand
CGTGCCCGTGTTTTCGCCGGTCACGCCGGCTGGGAGCCAGGCCAGCTTGAGGCCGAGATGGAAGAGGAGTCGTGGATCGTCGAGCCTGCACTGCGCGAGGACGTCTTCACGGCCGACCCGGAAGGGCTCTGGTCATCGCTGCTGCGGCGCAAGGGCGGCGAGTACGTCGTGATCGCGACGATGCCCGACGACCCGACGCTTAACTAGCGACCCGCGCGGCGGACTAGCTGCGCGAAGCAGGGCAGCGGTTGTTCCAGACGTAGAGGCGGACCGCCCGACCGTCGGGAATCGTTATCTCTCGGCTGGCATAGCAGCGGTCAACCAGCGCTGTGAGGCCCGGCACTCGGGCTTTGACGTTGTCAGCATCGGTCGTCCAGCCGGGGGTCGCGAACTTTGGTCCCAACGCCTCGACTATGCAGCTAGGTGGCTGAGACTTGATCTCGCCTGCCAGTCGATCGCGGTAGGTGCCTTGGAGCTTGGTGTTTTGAAGGATCCATCCCGGTCCGAGGTAGCGCGATGCCGGCGTCCAGTCATACGCTGCGTAGAGCTCGAAAGCCGTACCCCACACGAGCACCGTCGAGCCACGGGGGCAGGCCCTCTCCAGTTCGTCGACAGCCGCTGCCGGAGCAACCGGAAGTGGATTGAGGAGCGCATCGACGTTGCGGTAGATCGGCCCGCCGGCCACGCTGAGGAGGGCCAGCGCAGTGACGCTTCCGACGAGTGCGAGCGGAAGCCAGGTTGCACTCCGCCGCTTCTTGTCGGGGTCTGCGCCGGTCGCGAGCCGCGAGCCGAGTACCGCTGCGATCGCGCCCGCGCCGTAGAGGACGTTTGCGTAGTGCGGGAAGAGCGGAATCGTGAAGAACAGGGTTGCCGCTCCCGCAAGGAGTGGCAGGAGCCAGACCAGTGAGGCGGCCGCCACTGCTGCGCGGCCGCGGGTCATCTTGACTGCGACGACTCCCGCGAGCCCGGCGAGAGACCAGATCAGCGCGAGCGGATAGGAGAGAATGAATCCCCCTAGCGGCTCAAATCGCTCAAGCAGAGGGATTTGAGGCGTGCCGGTGAGCGTGTCGCGCGCGGTTAGGTAGGCCCAGTTGAAGTGAGCTGGTTCCGATATGAAGTCGTCAAACGTCTGCCCCACTGCCATCCAAACGACGATCAGGAAGCTCGGCAGTGCGAAGCCTGCACAGGCCAGCGCCGCGTCCTTGGCGAAACTCCTTGCGCCTGGTGCGTTCCACTCGCGGTCGTCGAGCGCGGCGCGCATCAGCGGCGCGGCGGCAACGACGGAGATGGCCAGCAGTGCGCTTTGCGGCTTGGCCCAGATTGCCAGGCCTGCGATCGCCGCTCCAATGAATACGCGCCTTCGGCTCGGAATGCCGGCTCCGGTGATCAGGACCAGACAGCTCCCCATCAGCAGCGAGAGTGGCAAGAGCTCTGTGCCAAGCGACAGCAGGTCGTAGACACCGCCGGGCAGGTTAGGTGCCGGAATTGCCGTGAACAGATAGACGGCTGTTGGGAGCACCAGCAGAGCGGCCCGCAGCCAACCCATGTAGCGGGCTACGCCAAACCAAGTCACGAACGCAATCCAGACGTACGCTGCCGCCCCGAGGACATGGGCGAAGCTGAGAGTCAAGTGAAAACCGAGCGTCGCGAAGATGCTCAGGACGAGCGGCCAGAGGAAGAGGAAGGTCGGGGTGGTGTACGTGCCGTATGGCTGGAAACCCAGCGCGGCGCGCCTGCCGGCGGCAAGCAGCTCGGCCTCGTCCGGGTTGAAAAGGGGCGAGTTGTTGAACATCGCGCCACGGGCTAGATAGATGAGCCCGGCGAGCAGGAAGAGTGCAACAAACGGGGCCAAGCGAGCGAGCCAAAGTGCCGCCCCCTGCTTGTCAGCAGTTGGCGTATTGCGCGGCTCGTCCACCGGTGTAGCGTAGCTAGCGCGTTGGGCAGCGGCGGTCGTGATCGCCCGCCCTCGATTAGCCGCGACTAATGAGTAAGTCGCGCTTGCTCAGCCTCAACGGTCATCTCCGGCAGCGAATCGCCGCAGGCCGGGCACGAGGCGGGGAAGAAGCCGTTGTCGCGCACCTTCAGCCAGAAGTCGGTCGATGAGTCCTCCCAGCGGGCGCCGCAGGTGCGGCAGTTGACCTTCGCCACGCCAACGACGGCCGGGTCGGCCTCAATGTCGACCACTTGATCTGGCAGCCAGATCCGCTCGTAGCCGACGGTGCGCGCCCAGTCGACCAGAATTTCGACGTGTTCTTCTCTGAGGCTGCTGCCCGATACCGCTTCAACGATCAGCTCGTCTGATTCGGTGATGTAGAAATCAAGCAGCGAAGCGCGGACGCGTCCGAGCTGCATCGCGGCGGGGCCGCCGGAGATCATCGAGGGCCTCCAGCAATTGAGTGTGATCCGTCCCTGACGAATGCAGGCTCGGACAAAGGGGCGTTGTTTGGACATGCTGACTAGGTCGCTCGGAGCAGCGGACTTCTGACGCAAAGTCTTTTTGTCAGATCCTTGACCTGCTCTGCGACTCTTCTTGTGTAACCAATGACTCCGCCTTTCCGACAGATCACGAACGAAGCCTTCAGCGCGCTAGTTGAAGCCGACCCCGAGAAGGCAATCGCCTACATCCGCAGCGCACTTCAAGCCGGTGAACTGAAAGCCGGCCAGGACGCGACTCAGGTTCTCGTCTTTCGCCAATCGAATCTGATCCGCGCTGTTGTTTCAAAGAACGTCCGCGCTGATCTGCTCGACGAGGTTTGCGACGGCGCGTCGCTGAAAGCGATCGAGGCCGTGCTCGCCAACCCGCCTGAACTTGCAAACCTGAAGCAGCTCCGCGGTTGGGTCGCGATCATCGCCCGCCGCCACGTTGCCAGTGTTGCCCGCGACGGGCGCGAGCAGATTCGTCGCGAGGCCTACTCGCTGAACTACGACGAGGACGACGATCACGCGGCGATCGATCTTGAGACCGTTGAGCGCGGCTACGACATGGTCGCCTATCGCGCGATCATCGATAACCAGTACGAGCTGCTCAGCGACGAGCACCGGCTAGTAGTAGACCTACGCATCTTTCTTGACCTGCCGTCGAAGGAGGTCGTTGCAATTCTTCTCAGCGAGTGCGGCTGGGAATACAAGCCAAACAATGTCGACCAGATCGCACGTCGCTTCCGCGACGAGTGCATCGACGCGGCAAAGGAGCAGTGAGAGTGACATGACCACCGGGGAGCAACTGTTCAGTGACTTCCGAGCCCAATTCGAAAGTGGCGCGCGTCCCAACGTCGCGGACTTCCTTGCCGAAGCCGACGACGCCGACCGTCGCGCGCTTGAGGCGCGGATCGACCGCTACCTGGAAGAGGACGCGCCGTTGCGGAGCTATGACGCTGCCGAGTTCGCGCGTGCCCAGGGGACGCCTGTGATGAAGCAGGCTGCCGCGCTCTTCGAGCAGGCGGCCGAGACCAACCTTGTTGCCGCTCGCGAGCGCGCCGGGCTAACGCTGGAAGAGCTGGCTGCCGCGGTGCTTGAGAAGAGTGGCATTGGCGCCGACGAAGCCGAGCAGCAGAAAGCCGCCGGCTACCTCGGCCAGCTAGAGCAGGGAACGCTGCCGCGGCTGACGGGGCGCGTCCGCGACGCCGTCCGCTCGGTGCTCGGCACAGACCCGGCCTCCAGCTTCGCCCGCCCCGAATACGGCTTCGCCTTCCGCCTCAGCGTGCGCGACGAGGCCGCTCCCGACGAGAGCATCGAGCGCGCCGAGTTGCTGCTCGACGCGATGTCAGCGCCCAGCCCGCGCGGCTGGGACGAAGTTGACGAGCTCTTCCTTTCAGACGACTGAGCGGCCGAGCGCTTCCTCAACCTGTTCGCTGCTGCGGCCGATCGTTGCGGCCAACTCGTCGGCGTTGATCTGCCCGTCAAGGAAATCGGCCAGCGCTGAGCCATGCGCCTCGGCCGGTAGTCGCGGCAACTGATCGGCCGGGAGCTTGCAGAGATCGTCGCGGTCCTCGAGCCCGAGCCGTTCAAAGCAACCCTTCGCCTGGTGATCCTTGATCTGAGCGTCGAGCGGCCCGAGCAGGGCGCGGTCGGTCACGATTCCAGCCGTCTCCAAGCGGATTCGCGCCGACAGCGGACTAATTGCAAAATGGTTTGAGAGTCGGCAGACCAGTTCGAGCGTCGGCGAGTCGTCGTCGAGCTCGCCAACGAACCGCTCAACCGCCGGCTGCGGCGCGATGAACTCGGCGGCGAAGCGGTTGGCCGACGATTCGTCCGGGTCGGCCTCATCGTTCATCGACGAATTTGTGTCAAAGCGCGGGCCGTGACCAAGATAATGGTGACCGAGCTCATGCGCGAGCGTGAAGCGGCGGCGTACCGCTGCGTCCTTTCCTGCGATCAAGGCGACGTTCAGCGATGGCAACTTGGCGTAGGCGCCGGCCAACCCCTTGCCGAGCAGCGCGATCACAACGACCAGGTCAAAGCTCTGCTCAACCGTCGTAACGATGCACTCCAGCGGCATATCGAGCGGCACGTCGGTCTGCGCGCGCGCCTCCAGCGCCGCGGCCGTGGCCCGCTCCCGCCTCAGCTCCTTCTCAGCCTCAGTCTCGCTCACCGGCGCGAGCGTACCTTGCGGCGGGAACGGCTACGCGGCGACGAGCCCTCCGCGCCTTCGGCAGCGGCGTATCATTTCCGGTGATGAGGAATCCCAGCCAATCTGCACTCGGCGCATGGTCCGGGGGGCGCTTTATGCACTTCGGTGAAGAGATCGAAGAGCAGCGGCTGGTCGAACTGCTGCGCCCCGGAAACGGGATCGACACGCTGATCACAGCCGACGCTTACGGCGCCGGTGGCGCGGACGAGATCGTCGGCCAGTCGCTGGCAGGCGTGCCGCGCGACGATTACTGCCTCGTTGGCGCGGTTGGCCATGACTTCTACGAAGGCGAGCGGCGCGGCGCGAAGGGCTTCCAGCGATTCACCGACGCTGAGCTGCGCGGCCCCGATCAGTACGCCGGCTACCTGCGGATGGCTACCGAGCGAAGCCTCGAGCGCTGCGGCGTCGACCACTTTGATCTTCTCCTGCTGCACAACCCTGACCGCACCGGTTACACGAGCGAGATCGTCTGGAAGGCAATGGCGCAGCTCCGTGAGGAAGGACTGACCGGGCAGATCGGCGTCGCGCCAGGTCCGGCGAACGGATTTACGCTCGACATCATCGACTGCTTCGAGCGCTTCGGCGAGATGATCGACTGGGCGATGGTGATCCTCAACCCGTTTGAGCCGTGGCCGAGCCGCTTGGTGCTGCCAGCGGCCGAGCGCTACGACGTCTCGTTGATCGCTCGCGTAGTTGACTACGGCGGGATTTTCCATGGCGACGTTGCTCCCGGGCATGACTTCCCTGAGACCGACCACCGCCGCTACCGGCCAGGAGACTGGGTTGAGAGCGGCTCAGCGAAGCTGGAGCAGCTGCGCCCGATCGCCGATCGGCATGGCCTCACACCGCTGCAGCTTGCCTGCCAGTGGACGCTCGCGCAGTCGATGGTCCACTGCGTCGCACCGACACTGATTCAGGAGGGCGGCGGCGACGCACGCGCAGTCGAGGAGAAGCGCGCCGAACTTGCAGCGCTCCCTTCCGAGATCGTCCTAACGGAGGACGAGATCGCCGAGATCAACGCCGTTGGCGAGAACGCCGGTTGCATGGCGCTGAAGGGCGCGGCCCCCGGTTACGACGGTGATGCCGTCGCCGATCAGTGGCCGCTCGACGATCAGCTCGTCAAGCTCGCTGCCCGCTGGGAGATCGACCCGGACGCGCAGCTGCGTCTGCTCCACGCCTGATGGCCGACTTTGCGCGCTTGACCGAGGATGCTCTGCCTGCCGACCCGCTCGATCTCTTCGCGGCATGGATGGGGGACGCCGAAGCGAGCGGAATGACCGACCCAAACGCGATGACACTCTCGACCGCCGGCGCCGAGGGAAGGCCCAGTGCGCGCACGGTCCTGCTGCGCGGCGTGGGCGACGACGGCTTTCGCTTCTTCACCAACCAGACGAGCCTCAAGGGCCGTCAGATGGCGGAGAACCCTCGCGCACAGTTGCTCTTCTACTGGCGCGAAATTGGCCGCCAAATCTTGATCCACGGCAATGTTGATCAGCTCAGCGCTGCCGAGAGCGACGCCTACTTCGATAGTCGCGCGCGCGAATCACGGATCGGCGCTTGGGCCTCCGAGCAGGGCTCGGTGATCGCGAGCCGCGACGAGCTGCTCGCGCGCGTCGCGGACGCTGAGCAACGCTTCGCTGGCGAAGAGGTGCCGCGCCCGCCGCACTGGGGTGGCTACATCGTCAAGCCCGAAGCGATCGAGTTCTGGCAGGCCGGCGAGTTCCGACTGCACGATCGTTTCGTTTATCGTCGTAGTGACGGTGGCCAGTGGGTCACCGAGCGACTCTCCCCATAGACCCGAAAGGTTCCACATGTCCGAAGGCAACCGCCGTTTCCTGCTCGCCGAGCGCCCGACCGGGCCGGTTGACGACAAGACTTTCAACCTCGTCACGGAAGAGATCCCGACGATCGCCGACGGCGAAGCGCTGGTTCGCGTCAAGTGGATTTCGATCGACCCGACT
>WLNV01000084.1 GCA_009699615.1 Actinomycetota bacterium | reverse complement strand
GACCTGGAAGTGGATGTGCCCGGCCGGCGTCTACGAGATTCCCGAGGATGCGCCTGAAGAGTGGCTGGTTGACGTGATCGTCAACTACACAAACTGCGTCCAGTGCGGTGCTATTACTGCCAAGGGTGGCCGCTTGACGGCGCCTGAAGGTGGCGACGGTCCGCTCTACCAGTTGACCTAATCTGCCGCTTGGACCGCAACCATTGCGCTAATGCTGTGTTAATGAGGTCGTATGCCTTCGCTTCGAGCAACAATCTTTGCCACAGCAGCTGTCGCCTTCAGCCTCGTCGCGCCGCTCTCTGCTTTCGCCGATGGCGGCACCTCGCTGACTCCGGCCGCCGCCGCAGGTCCGGCAGATGCCGGAATCGCGTCGAAGGGCACGGCGAACGTAACTCTCGGTAGCTGTACGACGGGAGGCAGCGCCGGCCGCTCTGCGCTCTTCGCCGCAGAGATGAAGGCGGCCAGCAACAGCGCTGCGATGGAGATCCGCTTCGACCTCTTCACGCGACCTCTGGCTGGTGGCTCGTGGGTCTCAGTCAAAGGGCTTGAGGGCTCGGGGATCGGAACCTGGGATCGCTCCAAGGCAACGATCTTCAGCGGCAGCAAGAACGTTCACGGCTTGGCCGTTGGGCAGAGCTACCGCGTCGTCGTGAGTCACCGCTGGCTTTCAAAGACTGGGCGCGTGATCAGGCGCGTTGTGCTGGTCTCTCGGAGCTGCAACCAGCCTGACATGCGCCCCGATCTGGCGCTCAGCTTCCTTGGCGCCCGCAAGCTCTCTGGCGGCAACATGCTCTATACGGTCGTGCTGCGAAACACTGGGTTTGGCGCGGCCGGTGGCTTCAGCGTCGGGATGCGCGTCAACGACGTTGAACTCCCGACCTTGCGTGTGCGGTCGATCGGGTCGCGCAAGTCAATCGTGATGACCTTCACCGCTGCAGGCTGCGCGCCGGGCTCAATGCTGAGGCTTGAAACCGACTTTTCGAACGAGATCGCCGAGCTCAATGAGGCCAACAACGTCGTCGAGACCGCCTGCCCGATCGCAGGCGGCTAGACTTCTTCCTCGATGAAGACAGATCTGCACCCCGAGTACGTTGAGTCCCAAGTTCGTTGCACCTGTGGCAACGAGTTCGTCACGCGCTCAACCGAGTCCGAAATTGGTGTTGAAATCTGCTCCGAGTGCCATCCGTTCTACACCGGTCGCCAGAAGCTGATTGATACCGGTGGCCGAGTTGAGCGCTTCCGTCGTCGCGCAGCCAAGCGCTCCGGCGTCGGCTCCTGACCGGAGCCGCTGTGTCCACGGCGCAGACCCCACCGGCTCCTGCGCTCGACGCTGAACCGGCCGAGTGGGTCGCAACCCGCGACGCACCGATCGGCGGCCAAGCCGTTCTCGAAGGAGTGATGATGCGTGGTGTCGGCGGCTGGGCGGTTGCGGTCCGCGCGCCCGCCCCGGATCAGGTCGATGCCGCTGGCGATCGGATAGATGCCAACGATCCGCCTACCGGCGAGATCAAGGTTGAGAGCACCGCCGTCAGCTCAGTCCTCGGTCGTCACCGCCTCCTGCGCGTGCCAATCATCCGAGGCGTCGTGGCGCTCGGCGAGTCGCTGCTGATCGGCTTCCGCGCGCTAGGCATCTCCGCCAACGCTCAGCTGCCCGATGAGGAGGAGCCGATCTCTGGCTTCATGTGGGGGTTGACGATCCTCTTCTCGCTGGCGCTCGCTGTAGGGCTCTTCTTCATCATCCCGGTCACGGCGACGAACCTGATCAAGGATCAGCTCGGTTCGGCTTTCCTGTTCTGGCTTGTCGAGGGCGTCTTGCGGACCGTAATCTTCCTCGCCTATTTGATCCTGCTCTCAAAGCTGCGCGATCTTCGTCGCACCTTCGAGTACCACGGCGCCGAACACAAGACGATCTCCTGTTACGAAGCGGGGCTGGAGTTGACGCCTGAGAACGCCCAGCGCTTCTCAAGGCTCCATCCGCGCTGCGGCACCAGCTTCCTCCTGATCGTGATGATCGTTTCGATCTTTGTCTTCTCTCCGCTCGGGCTGCTGCCTTGGTGGGCCCTGATTGTCAGCCGCATTGTCGGCATTCCGCTGATCGCCGGGATCTCATTCGAGATCATCAAGTTCGCTGGGAAACACCGCACGCACAAAGCAGTTCGCGCGCTGATCTGGCCGGGATTGAAGCTGCAGCTACTAACCACGCGTGAGCCACATCTCGACCAGCTCGCGGTAGCGATCGTTGCCCTTGAGTCTGTGCTTGCACTCGAGACCGGCGACGAAACCGATGCCGATCTCGTCGGCGTTGAAATCGCCGCCTAGCAAGCCTGATCTTTCGGTCGCCGACCTGCCGCGCTCGTCGCGGCTAGCCTAAGACGGCCGATGATTGAGTCACTCGTAACCCAGATCGAAGCGCGCTTCGCTGAACTCTCTCGCGAGATCACCGACCCCTCGGTGATCGCCGACCGCGAGCGTTACGCGCAGACGGGCCGCGAATACAGTCGTCTCGAAGAGCCGGCCCGGCTCGCCGTTGAGTGGCGCCGAGCAACCGACGACGCGGCAGGAGCGCAGGAGCTGATTGCCGAGGGCGGCGACGATGCCGAGGCGCACGAGATGTTGTCGCAGGCGCGCGGGCAGCTCGAAACGATCGAGGAGCAGCTGCGTCTGGCGATGGTTGAGAGCGACCCCAACGACGCCAAGAACGTGATCATCGAAATCCAAGGCGGTGCCGGTGGCGATGAAGCCGGGCTGTGGGCCGGTGACTGCTATCGGATGCTGACCCGCTACGCCGAACGGCTTGGCTTCACGGTCGAGCCGCTCGAGCTGAGCGAAGGCAAGTACACCTTCGCGGTCAAAGGTGCCGGCGCCTATTCGGTCTTCAAGTTTGAAGGCGGCACACATCGCGTTCAGCGCGTGCCGGAGACCGAATCGCAGGGCCGAATCCACACCAGCACTTCAACGGTCGCCGTGCTTCCCGAGGCCGAGGAGGTCGACATCAAGATCGACCAGAACGACCTTCAGGTTGACGTCTATCGTTCATCCGGCCCTGGCGGCCAGTCGGTAAACACGACCGATTCCGCCGTCCGGATTACGCACAAGCCGACCGGCGTTGTCGTTTCGATGCAGGACGAGAAGAGTCAGCTTCAAAACCGCGAGAAGGCCTTGCGCGTGCTGCGGGCGCGGCTCTACGAGCGGGCGATGGCGGAGCAGAACGCCGAGATTGCCGCCGACCGTCGCTCGCAGGTTGGCAGCGGCGAGCGCTCCGAGAAGATCCGCACCTACAACTTCCCCGACCGCCGCGTGACCGATCACCGCGTCAAGGTCACTGTCCACGATCTCGATGCCGTGCTCGAGGGTCAGCTCGACGAACTGACGGCCGCACTGCAAGCCGATGAGAAGAGCCGCCTGCTCGAAGCGCAGGCCACGCAGGCCTGATGCGCGGCGTTACCGTCCGTGACGCGCTCGACGGTGCTCGTACGGCAATCGGCGCATCGGGCAGCGAATCTGCCGCACTCGACGCCGAGCTGCTGTTGGCGTTCGCGCTGGGCGTCGACCGTGCAGCGCTGATCACCGACCCCAAGCGCGAGATCACCGGCCCGCCGGTTCGCGTATTTCAGGACTTGGTGCGCAGGCGCTCGGTTGGCCACGAGCCGGTCGCCTACCTCGTCGCCAGCAAGGGTTTTCGATCGATCGATCTGGTCGTCGATGCCCGCGTGCTGGTTCCGCGGCCCGAGACCGAGCTGCTGGTTGAGCTTGCGTTGCAGCTTCCGTCGGGCGCTCGTGTGCTTGACGTTGGGACCGGTAGCGGCGCCGTTGCGCTGGCCTTGAAGCAGGAGCGCCCAGACCTGCTGGTCAGCGGCGCCGACATCAGCGCCGACGCGCTTGACGTGGCGCGCGCGAACGCCGAGCTATTGGGGCTGGAGGTCGAGTTCATCGAGGCCGATCTGCTCAGCGGGCTCGGCAACGGATGGGACGCGATCCTCTCCAACCCGCCCTACATCGCCGAGAGTGATCGCGCAACCCTTCCGATCGACGTAATCGGCCACGAGCCCGAGCTGGCGCTGATGGCGGGACTCGACGGGCTCGACGTAATCCGTCCGCTGATCATCGCCGCAGCGCAGAGCGAGGCGCGGATGCTCGCAATCGAGCTCGGTGCCGGGCAGTCAAGCGCCGTCGCGGAACTGATCGGCGCGGCTGGCTTTGGCGGCGTGACCGCTCACTCTGACCTCGCCGGCATCGAGCGCGTCGTAGTGGGGGAGCGGTGAATGCCGAGCCGCTGACAGCGGCCCAGGTTGACGTCTTCGCGCGCTGCATGGCAGTTGGCGGCGTTGCAGTATTCCCATCAGACACCGTCTACGGCTTGGCCTGCGACCCGTCGCAGCGCGAAGCGGTGATCCGGCTCTATGCGCTCAAGCGCCGGGCGCTGGAAGCTCCCTCGGCGGTGATGTTCTTCTCGCTCGAGCTGGCGCTCGAGGCGCTGCCGGAGCTCGGCCCAAAGACGCGCGCGGCGCTCGAGCGGCTGCTGCCCGGGCCCTTGACTGTGCTGCTGAGTAACCCGGCCGGCCGCTACCCACTGGCCTGCGGGTCGGAGCCAGTCACGCTCGGGCTGCGCGTCCCTGAACTGAGTCCGCAGCTCGCAGCGCTCGGCGAGTTCAAGTGGCCGCTGCTGCAGAGCAGCGCCAACCATGCCGCCGAACCGCCGCCAACCTCGATCGACGAGTTGGCGCCGACGATCCGCACTGAGGTGGATCTGGTGCTCGATGCCGGCGCTCTCGGCGGACTCTCATCGAGCGTTCTTGACCTCCGCCAATACGAGCTGGAAGGTCGCTGGGAACTGCTCCGCGAAGGGCCGGTTGGCAGCGATCAGATCGCAGCGATGCTGAGCCAAAACAGCTAGCGGGCGCGGCGCCGCCGAGCGCGGCTATTAGAATCGCCAGACTATGGCTCAATTCGCTCCCGATTTTCTCAACCGCCCACTCTCCGAGGTCGACCCCCAGATCGCCGCTGTGCTTGCCGACGAGGTCGGTCGCCAGCAGCAGACTCTGGAGATGATCGCCTCAGAGAACTTCGTTCCCGAGGCGGTTCTCGAATGCCAAGGCAGCGTTCTCACCAACAAGTACGCCGAGGGCTATCCCGGAAAGCGCTATTACGGCGGCTGCGAGTTTGTCGATGTCGCCGAGCAGCTGGGGATTGATCGCGCGAAGGAACTGTTCGGAGCCGATCACGCCAACGTCCAGCCTCATTCCGGGGCATCGGCCAATGCCGCCGTCTATCACGCGCTGCTGCAGCCGGGCGACACGCTTATGGGGCTTTCGTTGGCCCACGGCGGTCACCTCAGCCACGGGATGAAGATCAACATGTCGGGGCGTCTCTACGACATCGCCGCCTACGAAGTCAGCCCTGACGACTACCTGATTGACATGGACGCAGTTGCCGAGGTGGCCCGCGAACGCAAACCGAAGATGATCATCGCCGGCTGGTCGGCCTACCCGCGCTTCCTCGACTTCGAGCGCTTCCGCGAGATCGCCGATGAGGTCGGGGCGCTGCTCTTGGTCGATATGGCCCACTTCGCCGGGCTCGTCGCCGGAGGAGTTCACCCAAGCCCGATCCCTTACGCCGATGTCGTCACAACGACGATTCACAAGACTCTCGGCGGCTCGCGCGGCGGAATGATCCTCTGCCGTGAGGAGCACGCCAAGGCGATCGATTCGGGAGTCTTCCCCGGTCAGCAGGGTGGCCCGCTGATGCACATCATCGCCGGCAAGGCGGTTGCGCTAGGCATTGCCCAGACCGACGAGTTCCGCGAGCGTCAGGTCCGCACCGTCGAAGGCGCACGCGCCGTAGCTGCGGCGATTCTCGACTCGTCTGCCGCGCAGGAGGGTGTCACCGTCCTGACCGGCGGGACCGACGTTCACCTCGTGCTCGTCGACCTGCGCGACTCGCAGATCGACGGTCAACAGGCTGAGGACCGCCTGCATGAGATCGGCATCACCGTCAACCGCAACTCGGTTCCGTTCGATCCTCGTCCGCCGATGGTTACCAGCGGTCTAAGGATCGGCGCCAGTGCGCTGGCGACGCGCGGGCTGCAGGTCGCTGACTTCAGTGAGATCGGCCAGATCATCGCGATCGCCTTGACCGACGAATTCGAGGGTCGTCGCCCTGAGCTCGCCGAGCGGGTCAGCGCGCTCGCCGACCGCTACCCGCTTTACGAGCACCTAACTCCCGCTTGAAGCGAATAGGGCGCCGCGCCGCAGGGCGCTTTAGGCTTGGCGGCAGATGACCGAGCGCGACGCGATCCTTGCCTTCGTCGTTGCCTTCGTCGTCGCCGTCGCGCTAACGCCGCTGACGGCGAGGCTGGGGCGTCGCGTTGGCGCGGTAGACCAGCCGCGCGAGCGCGGACTCTCTGAACATCCAACGCCGCTGCTCGGCGGCCTGGCAATCCTCGCTGCGGTACTGGTTGCGAGCTTCATCTTCCTCGACCCTGGAGTGGCCGACGACGAGAAGATCCGCGGCATCCTTGCCGGCGCGATCATCATCACGCTGGTAGGGGCGCTCGACGATCGCTTTGATCTGCCTGCTCCGGTCAAGTTCATTGGTCAGGTGGTTGCGGCAACGATTCCCGTCGTGGCGGGGGTTGAGGTCGCGAACATCACACTGCCGTTCCTTGGCGCCGTTGATCTCGGTGCACT
>WLNV01000083.1 GCA_009699615.1 Actinomycetota bacterium | reverse complement strand
GGCGAGAACGACTCGGTTGCGGCCAGCCGCTCGAGTACGAAGCGAGAAGAGAAGGCTCTCGGCGGCGGTTCTAGGGCGGGCAGCGCGACCGCTGCGGCAACTGCGGCCTGGCGCGCGCTGACGAGGTCGCCCTCGCCCCAACCAAGCGATCCTCGTTCGCGTCGGCGTGGCTCCGGCCATGGCTCAACGGCCGCTTGGATATCGGCAACGAAAGGCGAGACGAGCCGCTCGGAGCCATCCGCCCCGCTTGATGACCAAGAGAGCACCAGCAACTCGGTCGGCCTTGAGATCGCCGAATAGAGCAGATAGCGCTCCTCTTCGAGAGTCGTTTCGTGCTGGAGCAGCGAAAGGCCGGATGCTTGCGCGAGTTCGCTGCGTGCAGAGTCGGGAAGGAGCGAAGAACGCCCCGCCGCTTGCGGGAAGACGCCCTCGATCAAGCGGCAAAGGAAGAGTGCGCTGACCCGCCGAGCACGGATCTCAAGCGGGCTTGCGATTCGCACTGTGCCGGGCAGCGCGCCATCGCCAGAGCGGACTTCAACGCTCGATAGGAGGATCACGAGATCGTCAAGCGAAGGAGCGAGCTCAGCATCGCGTTCGACGAGCGTTGCCAGCGCGTCGAGCTGGCCGATCAGGGCGGCCGCAGCGCGCGCATCGAGTTCACGTTCGGCCCCAAAGATCGGCGCCTCTGCTGCCTCGTCGCCCTGCCACGGAGCGCGAACGAGCCGGCGTGCCTTGGCTGCGAGATCGGCATAGAGCGGGCCACCTGACTCGGCGATCGCGGCGCTCGTCTGGTCGATCGCGTCGAGCGGGAAGCCAGGGACCATCTCTTCCCAGAGCTCGCGCGCCCCTTGTACATCGTCGATTCCGTCCTGGCGAAGCTTTGCTTCCAACGCGTCGATCAGCCCGCCGCGTCGTACGACTCCGGGGGCGCGCAACCAAGCGAGCAGGTCGTTTGAGACCCCGCGCCCCGAGGCGCAACGGAGCAGCGCGACGAGCGCCCGCCCTGTCGCTGTCTCTCCCGCGCGGACCCAGCGCTCGATCGCGAATGGAACCCCCGCGTCGGTGAAGACCTCGGCGACGAGTGGTCCTGAGCTGCGGACGTCACGGAGTGCGACAGCGATCTCGTCCCAGGCCAGCCCCTGCTTGTAGTGGAGCCTCTGAATCCGTTCGGCGACGAGCTCCATCTCGGCGCGCTCATCTCCCCCGATCATCAGCTCAATCGCAGCGTCGTCACCAGCCAGATTGGCTGGCGGGGCCGAGGCGTCAAAGAGCGCCCGCTCAAGCTCGAACAGGGTCTGATGACGGGCCGGGGCGTCGGCATCTGGGGCTAGCGCCGGGAGGGCTATGAGCTCCTCTGCGACCGCCGCGAGTCTTGAGAATGCCCGTTCGCGGCCAGCGAAGGCAAGCCGATCGGCGACATAGGGGAGCGAGACCATCACTCGCGCCTCTCCGCCAGATGCGACGGCCTCGATCGCGTCGAGCTGTGGATCAGTGAAGTCGTCAAAGCCGTAGAGAAATACCGGCGTCGCCTCCCACAGCGTGGTGTCGGCCGTCAGCGCGTCACAGACGGCCCGCTCATATGCGGCAGAGTCGAGTGCGCCAATGCGCTCGACTCGTTCGCTGTACGCGCCAACCAAAGCGGCCAAGTCGTCCGCGTAGCCCTTTCGCGCAGGTACGGCAGCGGCCCATCGCCCGAGCGCAGCAGCAAACTCCCGCGGGCCGACGGCTCGTTCGCCAAGCTCCGCGGCCAACTCGGAAAGCGTCCTCGCAAAGCCTGCCGTCGCGGCCGACGCCGCCAGAGGTCCTAGCCGTCCCGCGTCCAAGAGGTTGAGCGACGCAGCTCTGGCAGCTAGCGCGCCGAGCAGCTTTCCAGCCGGCCTGTCGGTAAGGCCCGAGCGCTCCGCCATGCGGCGCTGCAGCCCCTGAAAGCGCTCGATCTGCAAACCCAGCCCAAAGCCGTCGGCAAGTTCACGGCGGTAGGCATCAACGTCCGCGGCCGTTGGCACGACGAGCATCGGAGCCTGACCTGAGGCGACCGACAGGCGAACCGCATCGAGAACGACAGCTGCCTTCTCGGCGTTGGCCGGTCCTGTGACGAGTTTCAGCGGCATTCGATGATGGTCGCCGCCGACCGGGGAAAACTGACGCGCCTAAGGCGCAGGCTCAAGCTGCCTCGTCGGCGGAGTCGCCGCCAGCCTTGGCGGCCTTTGCGGCCTCAGCTTCGGCGATTGCGTCGGCGTCGGCCGTTGCGTCCTCGGCGGCTGGCGTCTTCGCGCCTTCCTTCGCCCAGGCTTCGTCGAACTCGACTCGCCACTTGCCTTCCTCTGATTGCTGCAATGCGAGCTTGGCTCGGAACGAACGTCCGCTGCGGCCCTTGAAACCGGCGACCTGCTTCTCCGTACGACCGGTCGCGATCAGTTCGCGCGCAATTGCCGCCGGCAGCTGCTTGCCGACCTTGCCCTTCCAGATCACGAAGCCGCAGCCCGGGTCCTCGCGCGCCCAGCACGAGTAGCCCTTGCGGTTTTCGATGATGTCGGCGCCGCAGACCGGGCAAGGCCCGAGGTTGGCGCGCGGAATCTTGACGTCCTTGAGCTTCGTATCGAGCTCGGTGATTGTGCCGACGGCGAACTCCTTGATGTCGGCCATGAACTTCTTGCGCGTCTCGGTCCCCTCCTGAATCTGGCCGAGTCGGTGCTCCCACTCGCCGGTCAGTGCCGGCTCGGTCAGCGGGTGGCCGTCGAGCAGACGAATCACGTTCATCCCCTTCTCCGTCGGCACCAGCGCGCGACCTTCGCGCTCGATGTAACCGACGTCAATCAGCCGCTCGATGATCGCTGCCCGCGTGGCGGGAGTTCCGATCCCCGACTCCTTCATCGCCTCGCGTAGTTCGTCGTCATCGACGAGCTTGCCGGCCGTCTCCATCGCGCCGAGAAGCGAAGCATCGGAGTAGCGCCTCGGTGGCTTCGTCTGCTTCGCCAGCGCCTCGACCTCGGTCGTGTCGACCTCTTCGTCGAGCTCCAGCTTCGGAAGTGTCTGATCGCGACCTTCGTCCTCCTCGGCAGCGCTCTTCGCGCCGTCCGCAAGCTCGCCGTAAACGCCGCGCCAGCCGGGAATGATTAGAACCTTGCCGCGAGTGCGGAAGACGTGCTCGGCAACGGTTGTCTCAACCCGCGTGTTCTCGAACTCCGCGTCGGGATGGAAGATCGCTAGAAAGCGGCGAACGACGAGGTCGTAGATGCGGCGATCGTCGGAGCTCATCTTGTCGAGCTTGTGCTCGGCGTTGGTCGGGATGATCGCGTGGTGGTCGCCGACCTTTTCGTCGTTGACGACACGGCCGAGCGGCAGCAGGTCAAGACCTGTGACGTACTCGGCGGCGGCCGTGTACTCGGAGTCGCGGCCAACCTGCGCGGCCGTCGGCTTGATCTCGTCGACCATGTCACTCGTCAGGTAGCGCGAGTTGGTCCTCGGGTACGTGAGCGCCTTGTGCTCCTCGTAGCAGCGCTGCGCCGCGCCGAGAGTCCTCTTGGCAGAGAAGCCGAAGCGCGTGTTGGCGTCGCGCTGGAGCGAAGTGAGGTCGTAAAGCATCGCCGGCTTTTCGGTCTTCTTCGTCTTGTCGAGTTTCGTGATCTTTCCGCGCTGCCCCTTGACGGCGGCAACGATCTCGTCAGCCGAAGCCTGCTTCTCGATACGCGGCTTGGCGCCTGCGTGGTAGCGGCCTTCATACCTGCGACCGTCGTCGGCCGCAAACTTGGCGTCGACAAGCCAGTAGTCCTCGGGGATGAAGGCGCGGATCTCTTCTTCACGGCGTGTGAGAATTGCGAGCGTCGGCGTCTGAACGCGACCGAGAGAGACGGCCCCGTCGAACGATGACCGGAGGCGAATCGTCGCCGCACGAGTCGCGTTCATCCCGACGATCCAGTCGGCCTCGGAGCGCGAGCGGGCGGCCTCCTCGAGCAGCGCGAACTCGCTGGCCGGGCGCAGGTTCCCAAGCGCTTCACGCATCGCAGACTCAGTCATCGACGAGAGCCAAAGCCGTTCGACAGGCTTCTTTGAGCCCGCCTTCTCGTAAAGGTAAGCGAAGATCAGTTCGCCTTCACGGCCTGCGTCGCAGGCGTTAACGACAAGGTCCACCTCATCACTGCGGAGGTACTCACGGACGACCTTCATCTGTTTCTGCGAGCGCTCGTCGCGTACTTCAAGCTTGAACTTGGTTGGCACTATCGGCAGATCGGCCATCCGCCACTTCTTGAACTTCTCGTCGTACTGGTCCGGATCGGCGAGCGATACAAGGTGGCCGACAGCCCAGCTGATGATGTGGTCGGGACCTTCCAGGGCCCGTGATCGCTTCTCCCCGGTTCCCGCCTTCTTCTTGAAAGGGCCGGGCAGAACGCGGGCGAGGTCCTCCCCAACGGAAGGCTTCTCGGCGATGATCAGTGTCTTACCCATCGCGCCGCAGCGTAGCGGCCTGCCCGACCGAACCCGGTCTGACCACCGCGAGAGCTACCTTCAAGTGCCGGCCCTAAGCCACCAATGAGCGAAAAGCCAAACCAGCCACGACCACGACGATCGGCGCCGGACGACCGCTCAAGAGTGAAGCGAACGGACGCGCAAAGGCGCAACGACATGTTGCGTCGCCGCGCGATTCCCGTTGCAATTGTCGCCGGAGTGGCTTTCCTGATCGGCGCCGCCGCGGGCGCCTCTTCCGGCGCTGCCGGCGAGAACGAGGTTCGAAGTTACGCTCAGGCCTGGGCAAAGGCCGACTGGGCAACGATGTACGCCCAGCTCACAAAGCAGACCCAGCAGCGCACTCCGCTACTCGACTTCGCGCAGTCGAACCGAACGACACTCGCTACCGCCACAGCCACCGAGCGCTCGGTCACAACCGGGGAACCACAGGAGATCGGCGACGGGCGCTGGAAGTTCCCGGTAGCTGTTCGAACGCGAATCTTCGGCACGGTGCGAGGCGAGGTCACGTTGCAAACGGCCGAGGATGGCGACAACACGAAGATCGCATGGATCCCGTCGAACGCATTCCCCGACCTTCAGCCCGGGCAACAGCTAACCCGCAACACAACGATGCCGGACCGCGGCTCGCTCTTGACCAGCGATCGCCAAGTCTTGGCCGAAGGCACTGCGCGCACATCGGCGGTCCCTGCGATCTCGGGTGAGGTCGTCGGCCAACTCGGGCCGATCCCGCCTGAGCGCGCGATGGAGATCAATGCGCTCGGCATCCCGCCCGACGCGCAAGTCGGCATCTCAGGGCTTGAGCTGATCTTCCAACCGCAGCTTGCCGGCCTGCCCTCCGGCACGCTGAGCGCCGGCACCCGCGTAATCGCCCGCTCGTCGGGCAGCGCCGGCGAGAAGGTGAGAACGACGATCGTCCCCAGCGTCGAACAAGCAGCAATCCTTGCGATGTCGGGTCGCCAGGGGGGCGTCGTCGCGCTCAACCCACGAAACGGCGCGATTGAAGCCTTCGCCGGCCAAGCCTTCTCGCTATTACAGCCCCCGGGCTCGACCTTCAAGCTGATCACGACGGCCGGCGCGCTCGACGCTGGGATCGCGAGTACGAAGTCGACCTACCCGTTCCAGTCCGCAACCGAACTATCCGGATTCCGCCTCTCAAACGCGGGAGGAGAAGTTTGCGGCGGCACACTGGCGCAGGCCTTCGCGGTCTCCTGCAACTCCGTCTTCGCTCCGCTTGGCGCCAAGCTCGGGTCGGCAAAGCTGGTAGCCGCAGCACAACGCTTCGGCTTCAACCACGTCTCGGCGATTCCCGGAGCAGCGCAGAGCACGATCCCGCTCGAACTCGGCGATGACCTCAACACCGGCTCATCGGCAATCGGCCAGGGACAGGTTCAGGCAAGCGCGCTACAGATGGCACTGGTGGCTGCCACCGTTGCTCGCCACGGGCGTCTCGTTACGCCGACTCTGAGCCAAGAGACGGCTGACAAAACGAAGTCAAACAGCGGTGCCCAAGCGATCAAGAATTCGACCGCGCGGACGCTCGAGAGGTTCATGATCGGCGTCGTGACCGGCGGCACTGGGACCGCGGCCGCTATTCCCGGCGTCGCTGTCGCGGGCAAGACGGGCACGGCCGAACTGCGTTCGCCGAGTGAGAAGCCCGAAGACACCGACGCCTGGTTCGTCGCATTCGCCCCGGCAGCAAGGCCAAAAATCGCTGACAGCGCAGTTGGCGTGATGTTCGTAGGCGCCGGCGCCGGCGGGGAAACAGCAGCACCTGCAGCGCGCGGAGTACTCAGCGCGATGCTCGCGCAGCGCTAGACGTCGAGTGTGACGCTGGCCTGCTTGCCCGGCAACGAGCTGCTGCGGATCTCGAGCTCCAGAGGCCGGTAGTCGAGCGTTGCGCTCGGCAGCTTGAAGATCAGAATCGCACCGGTCGTCGGAAGGTTCGCGGCGGCGCTATTCGGATTTGGGTACTGGCCGCCATCGGCGAGCACCGCTGCTTTGCGGAAGACGAGCTTGTTCGACTCGTCGACCAACATCGGTGTGAACTCCTCACCGCGCGTGTCGACGATTTTGAAGTCGTCCGCGGTCGCCTGAATCGAGTCGCTGCTGTTGAAGGCGCGAACCCAGACACCAAACCAGAGGTCATCCGTGCCGAGCGAAGCGTCGAGCGGAGCAATTCCGGCGAGCAGGTCGCTGTCACCGGCGTCGGCCGGGTTGAGTTGGCGCGACATCTG
>WLNV01000082.1 GCA_009699615.1 Actinomycetota bacterium | reverse complement strand
TGGGCACGCGTAGCTACAAGCTGCCCGATGCGGCCGAAGCCCAGGATTCCGAGCGTCTTGTCGAGCAGCTCGACCCCGGAGTACTGCGAGCGCTCCCAGCGTCCTTGAATTAGCGCGCCATGGGCCTGCGGCACATTGCGCGCGAGCGAAAGGAGCAGGGCCATCGTGTGCTCTGCTGCTGTGACAACGTTCGATTCCGGCGCGTTGGCAACGATTACGCCGTGCTTGGTGGCGGTTTCGACATCGACATTGTCGACTCCCACCCCGGCGCGGCCGACGACCTTCAGGTTCGTGGCGGTGTCGAGCAGCTCGGCATCGACATTGGTTGCTGAGCGGATCAGCAGCCCTTGGAAGCGATCGACGTTCGCTAGCAGCTCCGCGCGATCCCAGTCGATCCCGAGCTCAACTTCAAAGCCGGCTTCGCGAAGAAGATCGACGCCGCTGTCGCCGATCTTCTCGCAGACGAGAACGCGCACCGACTCGCTCATGCTGCCGCCCTCACTTCAGCGTTTTCGACGACCCAGTCAACGCAAGCTGTCAGCGCGGCGACGTCGGCCGGCCCAATCGAAGGGAACATCGCGATCCGCAACTGGTTTCGGCCCAGCTTCCGGTATGGCTCGACGTCGAGGACGCCATTGCTCCGAAGTACCGAAGCGACAGCGGTAGCGTCGATCGTGTCATCGAGATCGATCGTGCCGACCACGAGCGAGCGCTTCGTCGCGTCGGTGACAAATGCCGATGCGTATTCCGAAGCGTCGGCCCAGCCGTAGAGATGGTTGGAAGACTCGGTCGTGCGGCCGACACACGCCGCGAGACCACCGAGTCCGTTCATCCAGTCGAGTTGCTCTGCCAGAAGGAAGAGAGTGGCGATTGCCGGCGTGTTGTAGGTCTGATCCTTGCGCGAGCTGTCAAGCGCCGTCTTCAGCGACAGGAAGGTGGGGATCCAGCGGTCCGACGAGTCGATCTTTTCGATCCTCTCAATCGCGGCCGGACTGACGAGAGAGAGCCAAAGGCCGCCATCCGATCCGAGGCCCTTCTGCGGCGCGAAGTAGTAGACGTCGACCTCTGAGGGGTCGAGAGGCAACCCGCCTGCTGCAGATGTTCCATCAACGACGACCAGCGCGCTGCCGCTTTCGCTCGGTCGCGCAACCGGCACCATCACGCCGGTAGACGTTTCGTTGTGCGCCCATGCGATGACGTCGGCTGAGCTGTCCGCGGTCAACTCCGGAGCATCGCCTGGCGCGGCTTCAATCACGAGTGGATCGGCGAGGAACGGTGCGCCAGCGGTGCAGTCGGCAAACTTGCGGGTGAATTCGCCGTAGACGAGGTGGAGAGCGCGCTCTTCGACAAGGCCGAAGGCAGCGGCGTCCCAGAACGCTGTGGCGCCACCGTTTCCGAGCAGAACTTCGTATCCGGGCGGCAGCGAGAAAAGCTCGTGCAAGCCGCTCCGCACGCGAGCAACAAGGCCGACAACCGCTGCCTGGCGGTGTGACGTACCCAGCAGCTCGCCCCCATCCCTGTAGAGCGCTTCGAGCTGCTCAGGGCGCACCTTCGATGGTCCGGAGCCGAAGCGACCGTCCGCCGGCTTGATCCCTGAGGGGATCACAACGTTGGCGCTTGAATCGGCGCTGCTCGGCGCTTGTTTAGAAATCTGTCTTGATCCAGTCCATCTTCGAGCGCAGCTCCTGGCCCGTGGACTCGATCTGGGTGTCGGCTTGCTCAGCGCGCATACGCAGGAAGTTCTCCTGACCGGCGCGGTTCTCGGCGATCCACTCACGGGCGAACTCGCCGGATTGGATCTCGCTAAGGATCTGCTTCATCTCAGTGCGCACGGCGTCGTTGATGACGCGAGGGCCGCGACTGTAGTCACCGAACTCGGCAGTGTTCGAGATCGAGTAGCGCATCCCAGCGAGGCCCTTCTCGTACATCAAGTCGACGATCAGCTTGAGCTCGTGAAGACACTCGAAGTACGCCATCTGAGGGTCATATCCAGCCTCGACGAGGGTCTCGAAGCCAGCCTGGACGAGCGCGCTGGCACCGCCGCAGAGTACGGCCTGCTCCCCGAAGAGGTCGGTCTCGGTCTCATCCTTAAATGTGGTTTCGATCACTCCGCCGCGGGTACAGCCGATGCCCTTGGCGTAGGCGAGCGCGAGCTGCTGAGCGTTGCCGGTCGCATCTTGCTCGACTGCGATCAGTCCAGGAACGCCGCTGCCCTCTTCGAACTGGCGTCGGACGAGGTGGCCGGGGCCCTTAGGTGCGACCAGAACGACATCGACCTCGGCAGGCGGCGCGACTTCGTCGTAGTGAACCGAAAACCCGTGTCCGAAGAGCAGCATGTTGCCAGGCGCGAGACCATCCGCGATCTCGGCGTTGTAGACGTCGTGGTGACGCTCGTCAGGGAGCAAAACCATCACCAGGTCGCCCTTGCTGGCCGCGTCGGCGACCGACATCACCTCAAGCCCCTCAGCGCGCGCCTCAGCGACGCTGGCAGAGTCTTCGCGCAGCCCAACGACCACCGATACGCCGGAGTCTTTGAGGTTCAGCGCGTGGGCGTGGCCTTGGGAGCCGTAGCCGATGATGGCGACGGTCTTTCCGTCCAGCAGGGTTAGGTCAGCGTGTTCGTTGTAGAGCATGGCGCTGATGGTAGGACAGTGCCGCCCATTTCTGCTGCGCGGCTACGCCTCTGCCGTCGCGACCCAAGTGCTGCCCGGGAGTAGCAACGAGCCATCGGGCTGAAGAAATTCGGAGTAGCGGGCGTCGAGTGCCTCGCGCAGCTCGTAGTGCTCTGCAGGCGAAAGTTCAACGGCCGCGCGGCCGACCATGCTCGAGGTGCTGCGCATGTGCTCCCACCAGTCGTCAAGGCTCGCGAGCGTCCAGACGAGATCGACAGTCTCAACCCGCGGCTCGATGAAGCCGGCCGCCAGCAACAGTTCGGCAATTATCCCGGGCTGGCCGAAGCGGAACGGCTCGGGGCTGTCCGGCTCAGGCGCGGTCATTAATCCTCGACCTTCGAATTCGGAACGCGCGATCGCCATCCACGGGTTCTGCTCAATCGCCGTCCAAGCGGCAATCGCGATCCGACCGCCCGGCATCAGCACACGGCGCGCCTCCTGGAGAGCCGCCTCAGGGTCGACAACCAACATGTAGCCCCATCGACTGAGGACGGCGTCGAAACTCGCGGTCTTGGCGTCGAGCCATTCGGCCTCCATCCTCTCGACCTTGACCTGCCCAAGGTTGCTGGCGGCAGCTCTTCTCGCGGCAGCGTCGGTCATCGCCTCGGCGCCATCAGTGATCAGTACCTCCCCGCTTGGTCCCACCCTCCCGGCCGCCAATATGCCCACGTCGCCGAGCCCGCCGGCGACTTCGAGTACGCGGCCGCCTGGCTCAAGCTGCGCGGCGTCGACAAGCCACTCGGCGACCGGTGCGCCGGCAGCGCGCACGGTGTCCGCACGCTCGTCCCAACCTGGGGCGGCTGCTTCCCAGCGGTCACGCTGCGAGTCGCGGAGCTCTGTCGGATCGGTCATCGCTCTCAGCCTAGAGGTCGCGACGACGCAGCTTGCCCGCAGCGCTGCGACCGAGAGAGTCGCGCACTTCGACCGCCTTCGGACGCTCGTGAGGAGAGAGCCGCGAACTGCAGAACTCGTTCAGGTCCTCCGCAGAAAGTGTCATCTCGGGTTCAAGAACCACGACGGCAGTCACCTTTTGGCCCCACTCCTCGTCGGCTCGACCGACAACCGCTACGTCAGCGACGGCGGGGTGAAGCGCAACGACTGCCTCGACAGTCTCGGGTGAGACGTTCTCCCCCCCACTGATGATCAGGTCGGAGAGTCGTCCAACAACCTCAAGTGCTCCGGAGTCTGCGAGACGACCGAGATCGCCGGTGTGCAGAGTCGGTCGGCACTGAGGAGCGACGGTCGGGCCGCTGACGAGAATCTCATCATCCTCGCCCAACTCAACGCGGGTGCAGAACAGCGGTGCGCCACGCGTGAAGATCTGGGAGCAGGCCTCGCTCATGCCGTACGACGGCGCGACCGGGATCGACGCCGACGACGCAGCTTGCAATAGCTGGTCGCTAATTGGGCCGCCTCCGAGAAGGACCCAGCGCAGGCTGGTGGCATTCGCCAATCCGGCCTCAAGCAGCCGGTTGAGCGTCGTCGGCACCAGCGAGACGATCGTTGGCCCATCCGGGGATTGGAGCGCTGTCAGGACCCGCTCGGAATCGAATCGTTCGTGAACGACGGCCTCGGTTCCGTAGATCGCCGACCGGATCACGATCGACAGTCCTCCGACGTGACTGAGCGGCAGGCAGCAGAGCCAACGCTCGCTCGGATTCAGCCCAAGGGCGACAGCCGAGCCAGCGGCACTCCACCAGAAGTTTCCGTACGTCAGTTCAACTGCCTTGCCGGCCCCAGTGCTTCCCGAACTGAAGATCACGACCGCGACCGCGTCAAGGTCATGCTTCTCCACCAGCACGGCGGCTGGATCCTCGTGCCCAGTGAGTGGACCGTCGATGACGGTCCGCGCACCGCGGGTGCGTTCGGCGATCTGCGGCGCGGCCGATGCCGGGTCGACCGGCACCGCGACTGCGCCCAGCAGCAGCACGCCGTGAAGAGCGATGACGAACTCGACACCGGGGACGAGGACGATCCCAACGCGGTCCCCCGGCTGAACCCCCAGCGCGCTCAGCTGGCGCGCGGCGCGACTCGATTCGCGCAGAAGTTCTGCGTAACTGAGGTTGTTGACGGCGGGCGCGTGCGGAGTCGCAGCAGCCGCTCGCGTTAGCCAAGCATCTACGAGCACGTACGGAAAGCTAGCCTCTTGCTCTTATGAGCGATACGACGACAATCCGCCCCGCCGCGGAATGGGCTTCCGCCGGCGAGTACAGCGACATCTTCTACCAACTGAGCGGGGACGGGATCGCAAAGATCACGATCAACCGCCCAGAGGCCCGCAATGCCTTCCGGCCACAAACCCTGTTTCAGCTGAGCGAAGCGCTCAACCGCGCCCAGAACGACCCCGAGGTCGGAGTGATCATTCTCACCGGCCAGGGCGATCTCGCCTTCTGCTCCGGAGGCGACCAGCGGATTCGCGGCGATGACGGCTACATCGGTGACGACGAGATGGCTCAGAAGGGAATCGGCCGGCTCAACGTTCTCGATCTTCAGATCCAGATGCGGCGCTGCCCGAAGCCGATCGTGGCGATGATCGCCGGATTCGCGATCGGCGGCGGTCACATTCTGCACATCTGCTGTGATCTCTCGATCGCTGCCGACAACGCACGATTCGGTCAGACGGGCCCAAGAGTCGGTTCATTTGACGGCGGCTTTGGCTCCGGCCTCCTCGCGCGCCAGATCGGCCAAAAGCGGGCCAAGGAGATTTGGTTCCTTTGCCGCCAGTACGACGCCGAAACCGCGCTGGGTTGGGGGCTCGTCAACAGCGTCGTTCCGCTCGAGCAGCTTGAGGAAGAGACCGTCCAGTGGTGTCGCGAGATGCTTGAGCTCTCACCGATGTCGCTACGGATGCTGAAGGCCTCGTTCAACGCCGCCGACGACGGACTGGCAGGAGTTCAGCAGTTGGCTGGGGATGCGACGCTGCTCTTCTACATGTCCGAGGAAGCCCAGGAAGGTCGCGACGCCTACGTCGAGAAACGCAAGCCCGATTTTTCGAAGTTCCCGAAGCGGCCTTGATGTTGTGACCACCGAACGGACGCAGAGACACCCCGGGGCACTCTCCGGCCTGCAGATCTGGCTGATGGCGGCGCGTCCACGGACGCTCCCAGCCGCCGTTGCTCCAGTCTTGGTCGGGACTGCCTTGGCTTGGACCGTCGGCCCGCTCGATTGGTTCGCGTTCGCTGCCGCCGCTCTTGGCGCGCTCTTCATCCAGGTGGGTACCAATCTTTCCAACGATTACTCGGACGCCCGCCGTGGAGCCGACACCGAGGAGCGGCTGGGGCCGGTGCGCGTCACCGCGGGCGGCCTCGTCCCGCCCAAACAGGTCCTCGTCGCCACCTACGCCAGCTTCGGCGCGGCGGTTCTCTGCGGCGTCTACCTGATCATCATTGCGGGCCCCGTGTTGTTGCTGATCGGCGGCGCTTCAATCCTCGCTGGCGTGCTCTATACCGGCGGGCCGCGACCTTACGGGTACGAAGGCTTGGGCGAGATTTTCGTCTTCACCTTCTTCGGCATCGTGGCTGTGACCGGCTCGTATTTTGTCCAGCGTCAAGCGCTTGAGTGGGAGGCGTTTGTGCTCGCCGTCCCCGTCGGGCTGCTCGCGTCGGCGATTCTTGTTGTCAACAACGTGCGCGATCTCGAGACAGACCGTCGGGCCGGCAAGCGGACTCTTGCAGTCAGGCTCGGGAGAGCCAAGACTCGCGTCCTCTTCGCCGTGATGATCGCCCTCGCCTACCCAACGGCGCTGCTGCCATCGATATTCGGCTCATTCAACGCCTGGCCGGCACTCACGCTGCTGACGATTCCAATAGCCGTCGCTCTCGTGCGGACAGTCCGCACACACACCGACGGGCCGACGCTGAACACCGCGCTCGCAAAGGCAGGGGTCCTTGAACTGACATTCTGCCTGCTGCTGACAATCGGGCTGCTGCTGAACCAACAATGAAGGCTGACCTCGAACGGATTTCGCTGACGATGAGCGAACCGCTTGTCAGCGCGAACGAGACGATCGACACGCGTGAGCTGATGCTGATCTGCTT
>WLNV01000081.1 GCA_009699615.1 Actinomycetota bacterium | reverse complement strand
TCGCCAGCGCAGTCGCCAACCGGGGCGTCCTTATGCGGCCCCAAATCGGCACGAGGACGATCGATCCCGAAGGCCGGACGGCTTACGAAAACACGCCGCAGCAGTTCTCTCGCGTGATGTCTGCGAGCAGCGCTGAGAAACTGACCGCGATGATGACGAAGGTTGTTCAAGAGGGCACCGGCACAGCTGCTGCGCTGACGGGGATCGACGTCGCCGGTAAGACGGGAACCGCCGAGCGCGATGTGATCAACAACATCACGCAGCCGTGGTTCATCGCCTTTGCACCCGCGTCCAACCCGCAGATTGCGATTGCCGTCACGATTGAGGAGACGGTCGGCGGATTCGGCGGCACCGACGCCGCGCCGATCGCCAAAGCAGTTATGGAGTCGTTGCTGCGATGAGCACGGGCGTTGATCCGGGGACGGTTATTGACGAGCGCTATCGCGTCGAGTACCTGCTCGGCTCAGGCGGAATGGCTGACGTCTACTGCGCCACCGACCTTCAGCTCGACCGTGAAGTGGCAATCAAGCTTCTCTACCGCCGCTTCGCGCAGGATGCCGAATTTGTTGAACGCTTCCGGCGCGAGGCCTCGGCAGCAGCAGGGCTTCAGCACCAGCACGTCGTATCGGTCTACGACCGCGGCGAATGGGACGGCACGTACTACATCGCGATGGAATATCTCCAGGGCCGGACGCTCAAAGCGATCATCAACGAGTACGGCGCGCTTGACTCTGACTGGGCGATTGACATGACGACGCAGATTCTGCGCGCTGCCCGTTTCGCTCATCGCCGCAACGTGATCCACCGAGACTTCAAGCCGCACAACGTGATCGTCGACGACGACGGGCTGGCGACCGTCACCGACTTTGGCATTGCCCGGGCCGGCGCCTCCGACATGACGCAGACCGGCTCGATAATGGGCACCGCGCAGTACCTCTCACCCGAGCAGGCGCAGGGCCATGCGGTCAGCGAACAGTCGGATCTCTACTCGATCGGCGTAATTCTCTACGAGATGGTGACCGGTCAGGTGCCGTTCGACGGCGAGAGCGCCGTCACAATCGCGCTCAAGCACGTCAGCGAAACGCCAACTCCTCCCCGTGTGATCAACCCTGCAATCAGCGCCGAGCTTGATGCCGTAATCATGCGCTCGCTGGCGAAGGATCTGACACAGCGCTTCGCGACGGCCGACGAATTCATCGACGCGCTTGAACAGGCCCGCGCTGGCGTGATGCCTGCCGCTGCCCCTGCGGCTGCCTCGGGGGTTGGCGAGTCGACAGTAATTGGGATGAGTGGCAGCGCGCTGGCGGTTGGAGCCGTTGGTGGCGCTGCGGCGGCTGGCTATGCGGCGAGCGGCAACGGCAACGGCAACGGCAACGGTGACGACGAGGGCCCGAGCCGCCGCTGGTGGCTGTTTGCCGGAGGTGCGGTTGTCGCCGTAGGGCTGCTGATTCTGCTTCTGCTTGTACTGAAGCCTGACACGGCGACCGTCCCGCGTGTTGTCGGCAGCGACGAGGCAACGGCGCAGGCCGTCTTGATCCGCGCCGGATTCAAGACCGACAGCGTCGTCAAGAAATCGACCTCAGCGAAGGGCCAGGTGATCGGTCAGGATCCTCCCGGCGGCGAGCAGGCTGACAAGGGCTCGACCGTCACGCTGACCGTCTCCGACGGCCCAGCCTCACTCGCGGTGCCATCGGTTGCCGGGCTTTCCGCCTCCCAAGCGCAGCGAAAACTTCAGAACGCGGGCTTCACGGTGCGAATACGCAAGCAGTCATCGGACAATGTGCCGAGCGGCGACGCGATCGAAACTCTTCCGCCTGAGGGCACTCCGGTCGATCAGGGTTCGACCGTCACTCTCGTCGTCTCAAGCGGTAAGGCGACCGTTGAGGTACCGGCTGTTGTCGGGCAAAACATCGATGACGCCCGCGCCACGTTGCGCGGCGCTGGCTTCGGCGTCAGCGTCACCAGTGAGGAATCAACCTCCGCCGTCGGCACCGTTCTGCGTCAGGACCCTGGCGCAGGAACCAAGGCCGACAAAGGCTCGACGGTCGCTCTCGTCGTCGCGAAGGCGCCGGCAACGACCAAGGTGCCCAATACGGTTGGTGAAGATGAGGCTTCTTCAATCGCTGAGATCCAGGCCGCCGGTTTCAAGGTCAGCATCGAACGCGTTGATGTCGCCAACGAGAGTGAAGACGGAACCGTCGTCTCCCAAGATCCTTCCAGTGGCTCGGCACCAAGCGGTTCGACCGTGACGATCGGCGTAGGCCGCTACACACCGCCACCGGCAGCGGGCGCGCGAGCAAGACGGGGAGGGATCGGGCGATGATTGTCGCCGTCATTTCAGGTGGCCGGTCGTCGGAGCGCGAGGTATCGCTGGTCAGTGGCGCGGCAGTCGCCGATGGCGTTGAGCGCGCCGGTCACGAAGTCAGGGCGATCGAAATCGACGCCGAGGGGCGCTGGTTTCACGAAGGCAACGAGTTGGAGCTTCATCCCGGCCGCGGGCTGCTCGGCGCCGATGTCGCCTTCCCGGTCCTGCACGGCCCGTTTGGCGAGGACGGCACCGCTCAGGGCCTGCTCGAGATGCTTGACATCGCCTACGTCGGCAGCGGCGTGCGTGCCTCTGCCGTCTGCATCGACAAGCTCGCGCTCAAGCAGCTGCTCGACCATCTGGGAATCGCGCAAGTTCCGTTCGTCGCGCTGACGCGCGCAAGCTACGAGGCCGACCGCGAATCGATCGACTCGCAGATCGCGGCGCTTGGTCTACCCCTGTTCGTCAAGCCGGCGCGGCTCGGGTCTTCGGTTGGGATCGTCCGCGTCGCTGCGGCCGACGAGCTGGCTGCGGCATTGGAGCAGGCCTTCATCTACGACCCACGCGTAATCGTGGAAGCAGCGAGCGGCGGGATTGAGGTCGAATGCTCGGTGCTCGGGAGCGCCGAGCAGGCCGAGGTCAGCGTCGCTGGCGAGATCGTCGTGCTGCGCAGCGCCTCACCCGGCGGCTGGTACGACTACGAAGCCAAGTACACGCCGGGCGGGATGGAACTCGTCGTTCCGGCGCGGATCTCTGAAACGGCCGCCGCGCGGGTTCGCGAGCTGGCGCTGAGGGCCTTTAGCGAAGCCGATTGCAGCGGCCTCGCGCGAGCCGACTTCTTCGTCGACGGCGAAGAGGTTCTGCTCAACGAGCTGAACACGATGCCCGGCTTCACAACGACCAGCGTCTACGCGCGCCTCTGGCAGGAGAGCGGAATCGAGTACCCCCAGCTCTGCGACCGGCTCTTGGAGATCGCCGTCGCTCGCTATCGCGACCAGCGCGGCTACCGCTTCTAGCGGTAGAGGAAGACTTCGCTGATCTCAACCGTGCTCTGGCCGGTCGCGAAGCGCTCGATCCAGATCAGATACCAGCGAAACGATGTTCCGTTGGTGTTCAGCTGCGCTCGTGTGCGAGTTGTGGCGTTAGGCACCGTTCCGACCTCTATCCACGCCGGATCGTCGATCGTTGCTGGTGGCTGCGTGCCGTTGGCGGCGAGAATCCGGCCCGACCAGCCTGGTGTCGGGCTGACGATGTCGATCGCTCTCGCTGTCAGAGCCGGGCGGGCGTCGATCGCGATCCCAACGCCCGGCTTGGCGAGGTTGCCGTTCAGGTAGTCCTCAGTTGACCAGGTAGTTGGAGGGCTGCGGTCGACGGCGAAAGCCGCCTGATCATCATGCTCGGCGTTGTCGCCGGCCGGGTCGTAGGCCTGAGCCGAGCCGGAGCTGAGCGAAACCGCCGTCAGCCCGTCGCCGGAGAGCGCGTTTTCGGTCCCGGTGCCCCGCTGAGCGTTGCGGGCGACAAAAGCAAATCCACCGACTACGACGACAGCGCCCAGCGCGATCAGCGCCAGCCAGCGCCAGGGGTGCGACATCTTGACCGCGACGCGCTGGCGCGTTTCGCGCGGGAGCGACTCAAAGACCGCAGTGGCCTCGCCGGTGATGTGGCCCGATCGCGAAGTCTCGACTGCCAGCGCCTCTTCGAGGTCGGCGATCATCTCGCCGGCATCGCGGTAGCGAACGTCAAGCTCCTTCGCCGTCGCGGTGTCGACGACGGTCGCAAGAACCGTTGAGATCTCTGGTCGCAGCTGCTGTACGTCGGGCAACTCGTCGCGAACGTGGCACATCGCCACGGCGACCTGATTCTCTCCGTGGAAGGGCACGTCGCCGGTCAACATTTCAAACAGCACGACGCCGAGCGAGTAGAGGTCGGACTGCGGCGTCACGTCGTGGCCCAATGCCTGCTCGGGGCTGACGTAGTCGGTTGTTCCCAGTACGCGACCGTCGGCTGTCAACGACTCGTCGTTGAGCTGCCGAGCAATTCCGAAGTCTGTTACGCGCGCCGCGCCGTGCTCGTCAAGCAGGACGTTCTGTGGCTTGACGTCGCGGTGGACGATCTGGCGCTCGTGAGCGGCTTGGAGGCCGCGGGCAATTTCGATCGCGAAGGCGACGGCCTCGGGAATGTCGAGCCGCTTGAAGTCGCGGATTCGTTGCTTCAGAGTCTGCCCGGCGACGTACTCGAGCACGATGTAGGGCGTTTGGTCCTGTTCGTCGGCGTCAATTACGCCTACGACATAGGGCGACGAGAGCTTGGCGATCGACTTCGCTTCACGCCGGAAGCGCTCCAGCTGCTCGCTCTCACGGGCAACTTCGCGGTGCATGATCTTGACGGCGACCCAACGCTCAAGCGTCAGGTCGTGGGCGCGGTAGACGGTCGACATACCGCCGCGACCGATTACTTCGTCGATCTCGTAGCGGCCGCCGAGGATCGTGCCGACCGGTGAGCTCACAGCGCCTCGGCGGGCTGCGTCGTGAAGGGGACTCTGTTGGCTGAGAAGCGGATCATCCGGTGGCGTTCAGTTCCCGCCCACCACGATTCCGCCAGGCCCGAGCGTCTGATCGGCGCGGTCGGTCACGATGCCGATCCGCGCTGCACCCGGGTGGTGAGCGGCAAGAATCTCCACTGCCGCATCGGCATCCGCGTCTGCGACGACGGCAACAAGGCCGCAGCCCATGTTGAAGACCTCCCACATCTCAGCCTCCGGAACTGCCCCGAGCTCCCCGATCAGCTGCAGAATCGGTGGCACCGGCAGCGGGTTCTCGATCGAGTAGCCGACGCGGCCAGGGGCGAGGCGGCGCAGGTTTGTGAGTCCGCCGCCGGTGATGTGGGCGAGGCCCCGAACCTCTGGGCCATTGGCGATCAGGTCTAGCACCGCCTTGACGTAGATCACGGTCGGAGCCAGCAAGGCGTCGGCGATTGTCTCTCCGCCGAGCTGCTCAGGCGTCGCGTCCAGCCCGGGGCCGTCCTCGACCAGGACGCGGCGGGCAAGCGTGTAGCCGTTCGAATGGGCGCCGCTCGACGGGAGGCCGATCAGCGCGTCGCCGGGGTTGATCGCGTCGCCAAGGATCAGCTGGTCGGGAACGACAGTGCCGATCGCCGTTCCGCAGAGGTCAAAGCCGTGCGGCGACGGGTGGCCGCGAATCAGCTCCGGCAGGACCGCCACTTCACCGCCGGGAATTTCAATCCCTGCCTGCTCGGCTCCCAGCTTTAGCCCTTCACCGATCCGCGCCAGTGCGGTCGGGTCGGCCTGCTCCACGGCGAGATAGTCGAGCATCGCGATCGGCTCGGCGCCGACGCAGATGATGTCGTTGACGTTCATCGCGATGCAGTCGATCCCCACGGTCTCCAGACGATCGGCCTGTTCCGCGAGCACCAGCTTTGAGCCGACTCCGTCGGTTGACATCGCGAGACCGAGTTCGTCGCTGACCTTGAGCACACTGGCGTAATGGCCGGAGCGGACGATCGAGCGCGACGGACGGCCGAGATCGATCGTGCGCAGCACGTCGACCAGCGCGTCCACCGCTAGGTCCGATTGGTCTGTATCCACGCCGGCAGCGGCGTAGGCGTCACTCATATTCGCGATCTTCGCAGGCGGCGCAGAGTGATCGCTGCCAGCGTGCTGCGATAGGCCGCGTAGGGGATCAGCGGCCCGACCCTTTCGACCGGAACGAGCCGCGCGGCGAGCAGCGTTGAAGCGGCCGCTGCGACTGCGCCAAGAGCCAGTCGCGAGCCCGCGCCGGGCGGCAGGCCCTGCTGCGCCAGCCGTGCGCCCTTGAGAGCGCTGGCGCCAAGGATCACCGGCAGCGCCACGTGCCTTGAGAGCGCGCTGGCGGCGGGCCGCGTGAAACCCCGGGCTCGCATCGCACTAAGTGTCATCCCGCCGCGCGAAGTGCCGGGCATCAGAGCCGACGCCTGCGCCGCGCCGAGCAGCAGCGCGTCCAAGAAACCTGCGTCCTCACGTTCCCGGAGCTGTGGGCCAAGGTGGTCGGCCAGTGCCATCACTGCTGAGCCGGCGAGCAGTCCGGCGGCTATCGAGGCCGGTGTTCCCAGCCGCTTTTCGATCGGCCCTTCAAGCGTGTAGCCGACGATCGCCGGCGGGATGAACGAGCCGGCGATCAGCATCGCCCGCCGCCGGTCCATTCCGGCGGCGGCATCGCCGACCTCGCTACGCAGCGCAATCAGGAGGCCGACCGCAGTACCTGCGTGGAGTGCGACCTCAAAGCTCTTGCGCAGCGCCGGATCAAGCTCCGGGTAGGGCCAGCCAAGCAACCATGGAACGAGCGTTGTGTGGCCCGATGATGAGATCGGCAGCAGCTCCGCCGGGCCATGCAGCAGGCCGAGCGCTAGCGCGTGGCGCAGCGGCAGCGACTGCTCAACCGGCCGGGGCATCGGCCGAGTCGCCGCGTGAACGCCACCAACGCATAAAGAGGTAGACCGCGCCCGCAACGATGATCACTGCCACCAG
>WLNV01000080.1 GCA_009699615.1 Actinomycetota bacterium | reverse complement strand
GGCTATGACCTTCATAACTTCCTCATCCTGGAAGACCGAAAGCCTATCCAGCACTCTGGGTTTCTTCTTTGCGTAAGCAAGGTCTGCCGGATTGTCAACGTACTGAAGCTCATCCCAGATATCCGCCACCGCAGTCTCGACAGCGCTGCCACGGTCTGGAAGTGACAAGACGCTGAGCGCTTGTGCGAAGTATGCGTTCGAAGCGGTTCGGATCAAGAGCCGTCCCGGTTGAGTGCAATCTTCGCGCGCGTGACGCCCAAGCCAAGGTCTCTCCCCTGAGCAAGTCCCTAGGGGCTTCTCTTCGATCTTCACTGCATCGGACATCGGCCGGCTCTTCTTGCACTCGCAGCGAATCGTTAGGTCAGACAAGTCGCCGCTGGTGCCACGCTCATCCAGCCACAGCTGCCGCCGGCAAGCTTCATGGTCCCCATGAACGAAGCGGTGCCACTCGATGTCATCAACATGCCCCAACGGACAGGCCCGGACAAAGCGGGTAGCCACAACAGGCAGGCCCTCAAAGCGACCCCGATCATCCAACTGCTTGCGGTGCGCAAGCCGTCTTGAACGCCCCAGCCCCTCAGCCTTGCTGCTCTCCTGGACAACGAACCACTCCGGAAACCGGTAGGCGCCGATGCCTATCGGCTTTGCGCCGGGAGAGGAATCTTCAGCCGGCGGCGCATATAGATTTGGCGCGACTACCCCGGTCATGATCTGAAGTTTTCGTGTCAGTCGCGGCTCGAGGATCTGCTCGAGCTTGGAGACCTGTGGCCATGTCTCCAAGCCACCAACGATGGCCGAGTGCTTCGGCAAATCGATCAGCGCACCGGGGCCGTACGTCGTTATCAACTGACCGCGCCGAATCTGGCCGTGTCCGCGCTTGCTCATGACTTGTCCTCCACTGGCGAGCCGCTGAGATCCAGCAGGAACAAGTTCACTTCGGGCTCTACGTCCCGAAGTGACCGGTTGGCTCTAAATTTCTCGTGGTTTGCCGAGTGCGGCTTGTCATCGAGCATCTCCATCAACAGGGGCTTAGGCTGCTTCAGTTCCCACTTCTGATATTGCACAGCTGCACCGACGGATTTGAATTCTTCGACAATCTTTTGCCAGGTATCCAGCAAGTCGACAACTCGGTTTTGAACGCTACGCTCGCGCTCCTGCAACTCTGCAGCGTCGTGGATCGGCTGGGAGCGCACGCGCTCGAGAAACGCGTCGAGCAACTTGCGCTCCAAAGCAGCTCTGACTGCTGCGATTCCTTCGGCGCCCTGAGGTGCCGTCAAAGTGGGCTCAAGGTGCCGGGCCAGTGACACCAAGGCCCCAGCAAAGCCCTTGTCGAGCGCGCGCGCTGAGAAAGGCGTGACGCTGGCCACCTCCACCGATCGGTAGAAGGTCTCGTGGTAGTGGCGGAAACGTTCGTAGTGCGAACGGTCGCGCGGCTTGTGAATGTTGAGCAGTGTGATCACCAACCCTGGCTTCTTATCGTCGCGGCCAACACGGCTGGTTGCCTGGATGTACTCCGAATGCGTCTTAGGTTGGCCGAGCACCATCATGGTTCCGAGACGCGGAATGTCCAGGCCAACCGAGATCATGTTGGTGGCGATCGCGCAGTCCACACGGTTCGATTCATGGAAGCCGCACTCGAGGCGCCGGCGCGCGTCGGCCACCTTGTCGGTGGAAACGCGCGAGGTCAGTTCAACAACCTCCGAGAAGTTGGTCCGGTCCTGGAAGGGCCCCCGCTTCTCGCCGATCCGCAAACGCCCGCCGTAGCCCTTAATCGTGCTACGTACTTCTTCCTCAAGAATCCGACGGGCTCCACCAAGCTCGCGCAGGCTGTTGAAGTAGCCCAGCACCGTCATGTACGGGTCGACAGGGTTCTGTTCGTTCTTATGCCCCCCAGCGTCGCGATACAGGCGTTCGGCGGCACTCATCAACGGCACCCAAACGCGACGCATCATGACCTTGGGGTTGCGCCCCTGAGCCGCGATGCCCAAGTACAGTCGAGCTGGAACTTCGGAAGCCGGTGCGATGCGGGCGAAGAACGAGTCGCGCCTGTCTGGCCCTGGTGGCGGGAAGACCTGGGTCAGGGCTCTTCCGAAAAGGGCCTGGATCTGGTCTTGAGCCCGTCTCACTGTCGCGGTCGATGCAACAATCTTCGGCCTGATGACTTTCCCATTTGGCGTGCGCCGAATGCAAAGCGCCTCTATTGCCGCCTCGTACAAGCCTGCCATCGTGCCAAGCGGCCCCGAGATCAAATGCAGTTCGTCCTGGATCACAAGGTCCGGCGGCGACAGCGGCGCTGCTAGGCGCTTCCCCTTGCCGGGCTCGGCTGCGCCGAAGAAACCAGCTTCAGAGAATCGATCTGAACCACCAAGGATAGCGCCCGAAGGACCCACCCACGGAAGCGACGCGAACTTGTCCACTGTGGCGATCAAAAAAGCTGGCAAGCGGCGGTAGATCATTTCGTCCACAGCCAGTATCGGTAGGGACTGCTTGCTCCCTGAGAAGTCGCACTCAAAGTTCGTACACGACACCCGAAGTTCTGCGGGGTCATCGGCATTGGGCAGCAGGTTGAACGAGTCAGGCTGAAAACGGGTACCACACCAGGGGCAGTTTTCCAGGGGTATTGGCGAGGGGTTACCCCTCGGGTTGCCTTTGAAACGGTTGACCTTGCTGCGTGCCGTGTCGTCGCGCCCGTCACCTTTGCGCCCCATGATGTTCGGCGTTGCCGCCTTGCCCACCCAAAGCCCGATCTCGAAGGGCCAGTGGCCGTACTTGTCGGCGTCGCTCGCGCGCTCCAGCTCGAGCGCGCAAACAAGCCCGGCAGCACGCCCCAACTGGTCGAGCGTCAGTAGCCGCAGCGTATAGCGCATGATGACGCAGACCCCCGCTCCGGCCAGCCCCTTGTCACCAGGGTTTTGGAGCCGCCTGATCACCATGGCAAAGGCCGCAAGACCCAGGTAGGCTTCGGTCTTGCCACCGCCTGTCGGGAAGAAAAGCAGGTCGACGGTCTCTCGATCAGGGTCGCCGGCCTCAGCCAGGCCAGGCAGGTTCAGCAAAAGAAACGCGAGCTGGAACGCCCGCCACTTGGGAGACTCGACTTTTAACCGCGCGCGCAAAGCTCGGCCAACTGCGCGGTTCGCGGCCTTGAATGCGTCAAGCGCTTGCGGGTCGCTCGACAGCAGCGACACCCCCTTCTCGATCCGGCGCGCTGCGAAGTCAGTGAAATGGACGAGTTGTTCCGCCGTCATGCGGCGCGTGCCTTCGAGCGAGGCGATTTCCTTGGTTTGAGCGGCGATCCACGCTCGATAGTGGCCGACCAAGGGGCGAAGGCTGGCGTCAGCAGCTGCCCCATCGGGCAGCGCCCCCAGCACGGCCATGTCCAGCTCAACGTCTGGCACATCGACTGTGACCGTCTTCTCCACCTGGGCCGATGGCATCCAAGTGCTGCGGACTGCGTAGCAGCAGCCGTCGACAAGTTGCGATTCGACCGATACACCATGGCCCGAGGCGTACTCTGGGGTGTCGGCGTAATGTAGGTCGGCGATCCGGTCGTCCATCTCGTCGGCGCTACCACCGCGGAGATCCGGTCGCGGTACAAGGGGGCAATCGCAGGCCACCTCGAGCTCGGCCTGGAATGCATATGCCAGGTCGGACTCGCCATCGCCGGGGGGTATCGGCGCCCGGTGGTTGACCAGGAACACCGAGACCGATCGTGTTCCTGCCGGGATCTGCCCCCGCAGAGCCTCGCCGGGTATTTGCCGTTCGACCGCATGCAGTTGCAGCCCCCGAGAGTCAGGCACATTGTGCACTTGCACGTCGGGATGGCCTGTGAGCGGCACGGGCAGGATGGCCTCCCGCGGGTGACGTTGCCAGACCTTGATGAGCTTGCCCTCGGGGTCGACGAAGTCCTCGTGGGTGTAGTCGCCCCATCGGACCGTCACGCTTAGCGACTGGACACCCTGGGCGATCAAGAAGCTCAGGCCCAGCGAGGAAGGGAAGAAGGCCTTCTTGGCCGCCTTGCGGTCTTCATTGGATTCCTCGGGAAGTCCGCCCGGCGGCGGCACTTCGCCACCATCGTCATCTTCGTCGTCATCACCGCGCTTCTCGAGTGGCGTGCCAGATGGGATGATGAAGCCGGTCAAGTACCAATTGGATGGGCGGACCCAACCCGGCAAGCGTTCATCAGCGAGGAGGTGGCCTTTGTCCGGGCCCACGAGGTCGAGCCGGAGAGCCTCGACGAGACTGTTGCGAACGTCTAGCGAATTGGTCATGAGAACAGATCCTTCATGTCAGAGTGTGCTGCGGCTGGCTTTACTGTTCGCTTGCCTGCGCGCCTTCGGCCGCTTGCCGCCCCGGCCATGGCTTCGGCGCGAGCGCGCTCCGCATTGAGCTCGAGCAAGCGTGCAATCACGCCGTCGCGTACGTCTTCGGGCCAGCGGTAGCGGTACGGCTTCTTCTTCTTCTTCTCGTCCCACTCTTCCTCATCGATCTCGTAGTCGAGCAGGAATTCGCAATCGATCGGGATGTCATACCAGCCGTATGCATCGAGGACGGCCCTGTCCATCGCGCCATGCAGTTCGCGCAGTTTCAGGATGTCGGGGGCCTGCTCGTTGGGGTCGTGAAAGCGGTTGTAGGTCTTGGTCAGGCCTTCTTCGTTGCGCACCATCAGAGCATCGCGGAAGTCGTAGTAGTGCCTACCGGCGGTCTCCAGAAGGGGAAGTGTTGACCAAGACTGGGCAAACGGGAATGTGTCGAATGAGTCGGAAACTTTGTAGCTAAGGTCATCCTTCAACGTCGAACTTGTCAGTCGTGCCCATAGTTCGTGAACTCGCGACTGTAACGTCGCAAAGACGGCAAAGCTCTCCGAAGCAATGACCACATGGGGAGATGCCACAACGGTCGAAGCTGGGACGAACGCGAATGCGAGATGTGTTGAAGTGAAGGGGTGAGCGAGCGTGCGAGTCAGTCCCTCAATCGCAGCACGAAGTGCTGGCCGCGTCCGCCAGTAGCGCCAATAGGGCCAATCAGCAACTTCTTTGTCCTTGGTTGATCGTTCGACCAGCACTTTTCGGCGGCATATCTCTAACAAGTCTGGGAATTCTGCCGCCTCTCTTTCATCAAGATCGCCGAAATCAATTATGAAGCGATGATGTCGGTGCATCGGATCGACAAGGATCTCTGAACCTCCCAAGTACGGACGAATTCGCCTTTGGTTGCTTGGATTGAGGCTTACTAGGCGCACCATTTCAGAGAGCGGGGAGGCATCCTCCTCGCCATCCGCAAATTGAAACCCCTTGCCGTATGGTTCGGGGCCCTTGAATGCAATGCCTTGACTAGCTTGCAGCGGCAAGGGGTCTTCGCTTGGTCCGTTACTCAGCAGGAAGGCTGTAATCTTTGGAGTTGATCGGCCATTTAGGATGCATGGCTCGGTCATGACTTCTTTCCCTATATGGACCACACTAACTACCACCACTGCGAGTCCGGGCCAAACAACTCGCCTGCGAGCGCAATAGATTTGACCGCCGCCCCGGCAAATCCAAGTCAAGCTCGAGCGTCTCGTATCACCTTGTGCAATTGTGTTCGTCGCGATCAACCCGAGCGTGCCGCCTTTCCTCAGTCGGTCATAACTGCGCCTGAAGAAGTAGGCAACGAGGTCAGTCTGGCCTGATGCGCCCTCAGTCGAATCGAACAACCAGTTCAGATAGCCCTTCCCTGTAGTTCCGGAGATGTTGCGCCCGCCAAGGAAGGGTGGATTGCCTATGATCGAGTCGAACCCCGGTTCCGCCCGTTCAAAGACTTCTGGAAACTCGATCTCCCAGTGGAATGGGGCCAGTGGTGGGTCGGCATACCGACGCTCGTCAAACCAACTTCGGAAGCGCTCAGCTTCTCCGCGCACGATCGCATTGATGTATTCACTGCGTTTGCGCTCCCGCTCCTTCAGCTTCTCAGCATCGAAGAAGGTCGCAATTACCAGATCGCCAAACAGCCGCACATTGTTCAACTCAAGCTGAACATCGTTCCACAGTTCACGTCGGTCTGAATCGGGGACGTCTTCGCCTGCCTCGCGGATCTGTTGGCGGAGCGAAATAACGCGCGCTACATGCTCGCGAAGCTTGGCTCGGAAAGGGCTGTCGTAAGTGATACTCGTGTCCCAGTGGAAATTCTCGATCTGCAGGCGCGATAGCCCGACAAGCGAATCCCCGTGGCGCAGCGCGTGGTCCAAGAACGTGAGCGCGTGGTCCTTCGCCAACGTGACCAACCACAGCGAAACCTTGGCGAGGTCAACAGCAACCGGATTGCGGTCCACACCATACAGGCAACGCTGGGCCACCAGCCGTCGCGCAAAAACGATCTCATCTTCATCAACAGGAATGGGCGGCCTGCCCCCATGGACAGCCCAGGCTTCAATCAGTGCTTCAGCCAACTGTCGACATGCTTCAACCAGAAAGGCCCCCGAGCCCATAGCTGGATCACAAACTTTGAGGTCCAGGATCACTTCGGGCCGTGGTGCCTTGCCAAGTGTGCCACGCAGACGGTCTAGGATGGGGCGCAAAGTGGTGCGGACAACAGGCTCGGTCAACGTCCGTGGCGTGTAGTGCGATCCAGAACGGCGACGCTCTTCGCTTGGCTGCAGCACCATGGCGCCGCGGGCGACAAGGTCAGGGGTGGCTGCAAGGTCGATCACGGGTAGCAGCGCAGCATGGAGGTCTTCAGTCCGACTCGCAGCCTTCACAGCCTGAACAACCTTCGCGCCCAGCTTGCGGTCGGCGTGGTCCTGAATCCACTTTTCGCGCTTGCCCGCCGGGTGTTCGAGCAGGGATTCCAGACTGATGGTGGTCGGCGCGCCGTGGCGCTTCTGCGCCTTGATGGCAATCGAGGTTCCCGTGGCCGTCTC